>JBKPDB010000122.1:0-1139 GCA_046727655.1 Actinomycetota bacterium | reverse complement strand
CGGTCCTCTGTCGAGCTCTTGCGAAGCTGTGCACGCCAGAGGCCCGCTCGCGCCGCTCGATCAACACATGCAATCTGCTCCGCAAATCCACGAGCCGCTGTCGTAGATCGGACGCGACGCCCACGCACCAGATGTTACCGTCGCGGCGAACCAACTTCGGCCTCGGGATCACGGTACGGGAACGGATCGGGACCGGTAGCGACTTCCGAGCCGAAGGGATAGTCGCTAATCAAAGCAGCACGGGGCGGCAGCGCCAGCGGCGAGCATGAACTTTTGCCGTCAGTCGTTGCTGGTGGCCGCGCGGGCCGTCATGCGGCTCGGGCCCAACGCGCCGAGCACGCTCCCTGTGGTCGCGTCAGTGCGCCAGACCGGCGGGTGCCCCTGCACCCAGGGTTGTCGCCTTCTGGTCGGGCGCCCGCCTGTCCTGGGTCTCGGAAACGCCACGCCCCAGGAGACAATCTCCCCAGAGCTGAGCGCCACTGGATTCAGCGTCGCGTCAAAGCAGGAATCCGCCTTGGGGAGCGGCGCGGTCGTCGTGATCGCTTTCATCAGATTGCCCTCTCGCGCCGGAGGGAAGGCCCGCGAGCTGCGGGCCTTCCCTGCCCCGTCGAGCCGCGGCGTTATGCCCGGACGGCCCCGTTCGTCTTGCGCTGCGCGATCACCTCGCCGAAGGTGATCTTCGGCGCATTCGGAAGCGCGGACTCCAGCTTCTCGTCGCGCACCCAACTGGATGCGAGGCCCGTCGACTCGTCGGCATGCGCCGACGTATCGAAGAGGTCGATCGAGGTCATAACGCCGTTGCCGGCCTCGATCAGAAAGTAGCCGTCGAACCCGGGTAGCTTGCTGAGCCGCGGGATCAGCGTCTCGTTGACCTTCTTCGTCAGCTCGTCGGTGCGACTGGTGTCGACACCCTCGTAGCGTCTCACGGTGGCATGCATGTGCTGCTCCTAACTTCATCGATCAGGGTTGGAGAACCCGGTCGAGCTCTCCTGGATGCACTCAGGCCAGGTGTGACAGACGAAGAGGAAGAACCTCAGAGCCTCAGCGGCTACTGCACTAAACCCACGCGCTCACCCAGCATAGCCGCGATTCGATGCTCCTGTATGTCTACGGGCTCGAACGAGTATCCACCGTCACCG
>JBKPDB010000121.1:0-8849 GCA_046727655.1 Actinomycetota bacterium | reverse complement strand
AACCAGCCGCCCTCGGCGGGCGCGAGACCCGAACCGGAGTCCTCGAGCCGCGCCTCGGCCACCGCGCGAGTCTACAGAGTCGACTGCAGCGGGGACCTGTTTGCAAATCGTTGCGTTTCGTCACACCTTCCAGTCGCTGAGATAGCCTCCGGCGCGGCCATGCGCGTTTTGATCACCGGAGGGGCGGGGTTCATCGGCTCGCACCTCGCCGACCGGCTGCTCGCCGACGGGCACGAGGTTCGCGCCCTCGACAACCTCGACGGCCAAGTCCACGTCCACGGCGAGCGACCCGATTACCTCGCCCCGGACGTCGAGCTTCACGTCGGCGACGTACGCGACCGCCTGGCCGTGCGCCGTGCGCTCGAGGGCGTCGACGCCGTCGTCCACTTCGCGGCTGCGGTCGGCGTGGGCCAGTCGATGTACGAGATCGAGCGGTACACGTCCATCAACGCCATCGGCGCCGCTGTCCTGCTCGAGGAGCTGGTGGAGCGCCGCGACGCGATCCGCAAGGCGCTCGTCGCATCCTCGATGTCGATCTACGGCGAGGGCCAGTACCGCAATCCGCGCACCGGCGAGTCCGGGCTCGCGCCGCCGCTTCGCGGAGAAGCGCAGCTCGCCGCCCGCAGCTGGGACGTCCTTGCGGACGACGGCACGCCGCTGGAGCCGGAGCCGACGGCGGAGACGAAGCCGCTGCGGCCGAGCTCGATCTACGCCATCAACAAGCGCGACCATGAGGAGATGTTCCTCTCGGTCGGAGTGGCGTACGGGATCCCTGCAGTGGCGCTCCGCTTCTTCAACGTCTACGGCGAGCGCCAGGCGCTCTCGAACCCGTACACCGGCGTCGCGGCGATCTTCTCCTCGCGGCTTCTGAACGACCGGCCGCCGGTCGTCTTCGAGGACGGAGAGCAGACTCGGGACTTCATCGACGTGCGCGACATTGCACGCTGCTGCGCGATCGCGCTCGACCGCGACGGCGCGGACGGCCGGACGCTAAACGTCGGCACCGGTGTTCCCACTTCGATCCTCGAGGTGGCACGCGTGATCGGCGGCGGGCTCGGCAAGGAGATCGAGCCCGAGATCCGCAACGAGTACCGAGCCGGCGACATCCGCCATTGCTACGCGAATCCGCAGCTGGCCGAGGAGCTGCTCGGCTTCCGTGCCGAGATCCCCTTCGAGGAGGGCATGCAGGAGCTGCTCACGTGGCTCGGGGGTCAGGAGGCGGCGGATTCGGTTGACGCGGCGCGCGAGGCGCTCGTCTCGCGCGGCCTCGCCCGTTGACCGACCTCTCGGTCTCGATCGTCAACACGAACAGCCGCGAGCTGTTGCTCGCCTGCCTCGACTCCCTGGGCGGAACGTCCGCCGAGGTCGTCGTCCTCGACAACGCGTCGGAGGACGGCTCAGCAGACGCCGTGCGCGGGCGGTTCCCCGACGTCCGGGTGATCGCGCAGGACTTCCGCGCCGGGTTCGGCGCGAACCACAACACGGTGATCCGCGCGACGTCCGGCACCTATGTCTACGTCCTCAACGAGGACACGACGTCGGACGACTGGGGCTTCGACCGCCTCGTGGCGCACCTCGCCGGGAATCCGCGCGTCGCCGCGCTCGGGCCAAAGCTCGTGTATCCGGACGGACGCCGGCAGGATTCGGCCTGGCGCTTTCCGACTCCCCTCGTGAGCACGCTCGGGCTCGCAACGCTCGGAAAGGTCGGCGTCAAGCAGTCGCACGGCGATGCGGCGAGGGAGGTCGACTGGGTGACGGGCGCCGCCCTCCTGCTGCGGCGCGAGGCGCTCGAGGAGGTCGGGCTCTTCGACGAGGAGTTCTTCCTCTACTCCGAAGAGGTCGACCTGCAGCTCCGTCTGCGGCGGGCCGGGTGGAAGGTCGAGTACTTCCCCGAGGTCGAGGTCGTGCACCACGAGTCGCAGTTCAGCGCCGGGATCCCAGAGCGGCGGATCAACGAGATGTGGCGGAGCCGGCATCGCTACTGGCACAAGCACCACAGCGGCGCGGGCGCCCGCATCGCCGCGCTTTCGACCGGCGCCCAGTACGCGGCTCGCGCGGCTCTGGCGCCGCTCGCCGGCGCCGACCGGAGCGTCGCGTCCCGGATGCTCCTGCACGCCCGCGACTCGTGGCGCGTGACGGGCCCGGGCCTGCGCGAGCTCGCCGACGACTGGAACGGGCGTGTGGAAGCTTCGCCGCGCCGCTAGCGGCGCTCCGATCCTGCTGCTCTCGCTGCCGCTCCTCGGAGTCGCGCGGCTCTTCCCGGCGGACGGCGCCGGCCTGTGGCTCAGGCTCGTCGCGGCGACGCTGGTGCTCCTCATTCCGGGCGCGCTCGTGTCGCGGGCGCTGCGGTTGCGAGGCGCGTCCGCGACCGTCGTCTGGAGCCTCGCGGCGCTCGGCCCGGCGCTCGTTCTCGTCCTCGTCGTGCACAGCTCGATCTGGCTCGCGCTCGCCGTGCTCGGCGGCGTGGCGCTCGTCGCGCTTCCCTTTGCCCTTCGCGTCGTCTCCGGCCCGCCGTCGTGGAGCACCCTCGCCGTCGCGGTCGCCGGCCTCGGCTTCGGGATCCTCCTGTGGCATGTCGCGGGCGCCGTCAGCGGGGACGCGCTCTTCCACCTCGGACGCGTCCGCAAGCTCACCGAGCTCGGCGACCTGCACATCCGCTCCGTCGACGAGTTCGCGGACGGCGGCCTTCATCCCGGCTACGCGTTCCCGGTCTGGCACGCATTCCTCGCGCTCGTGAGCAAGCTCGCCGGAACCGATCCGACGCAGGTGATGGTGCACGAGCCGAGCGCACTGGCGCCGGTCGTCTTCGCCGTCACGTACGAATCCGGTCTGGCGTTGTTCCGGTCGATGTGGGTCGGGCTCGCAGTGCTTGCCGCCGTCGTCAGCGGCGCGGGCTTCGCACCCGGCCACGGCGTCGCGTTCGCACTCATCTCTCAGCCCGGAACGCTCGACCGCTACGTCCTCGTTCCCGCGGCGCTGACGCTCTTCTTCCTGTTCCTCCGGCACCCGGGCGTCGCCCTTGGGCTTTCACTTGCGGCGGCCGGAGTGGAGGTGCTGCTCGTCCATGCGAGCACGGCCGTCTTCATCGGCATCCCGCTCGCCGGCTTCCTCGTCGTTCGCACCATCTTCGTGAGGTCCGATGCGCCCAAGGCCGCGGGTGGGCTCGCCGCGATCTTCGTTCCCGCCGGTGCGGCGCTCGCCTGGCTGCTCCCCCTCGTCGGCGAGACCGCGTCGCATTCGCCCTCGGCCTCGGAGCTCCAGCGCTCCCTCACGAAGTACGCAGCGGAGCTGCACGTCGATTCGCTGCACCGCTACGCGCTCAGACCGGAGGTCGTCTCGCGCAGCGGCGCCGTCGCCGTCGCCGCGCTCGCGCTCGTGCCGCTCGCCGGCTTCGCAGCTCGCCAGCGCTGGGCTGCGTTCGTCCTCGGCGGGACGCTCGCAGTGCTCGGAATCGAGCTGCTCGTCTGGATCTTTCCGCACTTTGCGGACGCCGTTTCCGTCTCGCAGGCACGGCGCGCAGCGGGCTTCGTCCCGATCGCGTTCGCGCTCGCCGGCGGGACGGCGGTGTTGACGCGGCTCGTCGGGCTCGGTGTCGTCGCGCTCGCGATCGCGGCTGGAATCGTGCTGCAGCTGGCGTATCCCGGCGACTTCGGTGCATTTCGCGAGGGCGGTCCTGCCTGGGCGACGTGGGTCGCAGCGTTCGGCGGCCTGCTCGGTCTCGCCATCGGGCTTGTGCTCCGACGCAGGCTGGAGCGACGGAACTGGATCGTCGCCGCCGCCGTGGTCGCCTTCTGCGTGCCCGTCGCCGTGCACGGCTTCCGTGAGTGGAGCCCGGCTGTGCCGACCGATCCCCGTGCCCTCACGCCGGGGCTCGTGAACGCGCTTCGAACCGACGTCCCGAAGCGCGCGATCGTCTTCTCCGACCTCGAGACGAGCTACCGCATCTCGGCGTTTGCGCCGGTGTACGTCGCGGCGGCGCCGCCGGCGCATGTCGCGGACACGAAGGCGAACCGGCCGTACAGCCGCCGCCTCGCGGTGAACCGGTTCTTCGCCCGCGGCGACCTCGCCATCCCAAGGCGCTTCGGCGCCGACTGGCTCGTCGTCGACGTCAATCGCTTCGACGTCCGCCCCGACGGTTGGCCGCTCGTCTACGAGGACGGGCACTACGCGCTCTACCATCGTCCCGGATGAAAGTCCTGCTCGTGACGATGTATTTCCCGCCGGCAGGAGGAGGCGGCGTCCAGCGTCCGCTCAAGTTCGCGACTCACCTACCGGCGCTCGGCATCGAGACGCACGTCCTTGCGCCGGACGATCCGAAGTGGCTCCACTCCGATCCCGACCTCGCGCCGCCGACGCAGGCGTGGATCCACCGCGCGCGCTACGTGGGCCCACGTGCGCGCAAGCTCGCCGACGACCTACACGGGCAGCAGGGACTCGACCGCCTCTCGACGCACGCACGCGCGTTGTCACGGCGGCTGCTGGTCCCCGACGAGAACGTCAGCTGGAACGTGACCGCGATTCCGGCGGCCGTTCGCATCGTGCGCTCGGAAGGCATCGACGTCGTCGTCACGACCTCGCCTCCGAACTCCGTGCACCTCGTCGGCGCCGCGGTCAAGGGCGCGACCGGCGTGCGCTGGGTCGCCGACCTGCGGGACTCGATCGCGACGCATCCTCACCGGAACGTCGAGCGGGCGATCGTGAGGGCGAAGGAGAAGGCGAGCGAACAGGTCGCGCGGCTCGTCGCGCGGCGCGCCGATGCGATCGTCGCCGCCTCCGAGGCGATCGCCGACGAGGCGCGCGGGCTCGAGCCCACGGGGCCGGTCGTCACGATCCTCAACGGCGCGGACTTCGACGACTTCAGCGGCTTGCAGTACCACCGGAGCAACCGGTTCCGGATCACGCATACCGGCAGCTTCTTCGGGAAGCGCGACCCGCGGCCGTTTCTGACAGCGCTCGACAAGTCTGGTCTCGACGTGAGGGCGCGCTTCGTCGGCGACTTTCGACGATCCGACCGCGAGTGGGCGGAGGCGCAGGGACTCGGCGACCGACTCGAGCTCTATCCCTACGTCCCGCGACGCGAGTCGCTGACGCTGCAACGGGACTCGGAGGCGCTGCTGCTCCTGATCCCGGAGGCGGGCGGGCGCGGCCAGGGCGTGCTGTCCGGAAAGGTGTTCGAGTACCTCGCCGCCGAGCGCCCGATTCTCGCCGCGGTCCCGCCTGACGGCGCTGCCGCGGAGCTCATCCGCGAGACCGGCGCGGGCGTCGTGGCCGCTCCCGACGACGTGCCTGCGCTCGCTGCAGCGCTCACCGATCTGCATGCGCGGTGGAAGGCGGGGAGGCTCAACGGGGCGGCGCTTGCCGCGGACGACCGCGAGCGTCTCGGCCGAGCTGCGCGTGTCGAGGAGCTCGCAGAACTGCTCCGAGGCCTCGAGTGAGGATCACGGGCGCACTCTTCCTCACGACGCTCTTCTGCGTCACGTGGGAGAAGGTGCACTGGAACGTCGCGGGCGCGGTCGGGATTTCCGACGTCCTGACGATCGTCTTCCTCGCCGCCTTCGCCGTGGAGTGGGGCGCCCCGCGGTTCCCGCGCACGACGGTTGTGGTGCTCGGGATCTTCGCCGGCCTGCTCCTGATCTACCTGATCGGCTTCTTCAACATCGAGACGCAGGATTCGCTCGCCCAGTGGGGGAAGGGCATGGTCAAGTTCTTCCTCCACTTCCTGTTCCTCGCCGCGGGCGTCGCCTACCTCGCGCGCCGGTCGACCGCGTTCTACTGGAAGTCCGTCGCGGCGCTGACCGCCGGGATGGTCGCCAACGCCGGCTACGGCGTGCTGCAGCTGCTCGCCGCGCGCGCGGGGACGAACCTCGACCACCTCGTGCTCGAGCCGCTGACCGGCGGCGCGAGCAACATCAACATCTACGGCGCGATCGGCGGGACGCCCATCTACCGGCCGAACGCATTGACGGGCGATCCGAACCACCTCGGCGTGATGCTGTGCATTCCGCTGCTGATGCTGCTGCCGGTCTATCTGCGGCTCGAGCCCGGACACTTCCTGCGCATCCCGCTCGCGGTCGTGCTGTCGTTCCTCTTCCTCGTCCAGCTCGCGACGCTGTCGCGGAGCGGGCTGCTCGGCCTCGGCGTGGGGCTGCTGATCCTCGCCATCCCTTACCGCCGCTGGGTGACGTCGCGCGCGCTGCTCGTCCCGATCATGGGGATCGCCTTGGTCCTGCTCGCCGTCGTGTGGGAGCGCCGCCACTACTTCGAGGTGCTCGTCCGGTCCCGCGTGCAGACAGGCGGCCGCTCCGAGAGCGCGCACTTCGCTGTTTACGACTTCATCCCGCAGATCATCCACTCGCATCCGCTGTTCGGCCTCGGGCTGAACACGTTCTCGATTTACTACGAGTTCGTCACCGGGAAGTCGAACTGGGGACCGCACTCGTTCTACGTCGCGCTGATCGTCGAGACCGGGCTCGTCGGCACGGTGGCGTTCTTTCTGTTCCTTCGCTACCTCTTCTCCCGTTTGCACGCGGCGCGCGACCTCGGGCGTCGGCTCGCGTCGCAGAGACAGGCCGTGGCGGCGCGCGTGAGCCCGATGGCCTGGGGCATGACAGCCGCCCTGGCGGGGACGATGGCCGCGAACCTCTTCTACCTGACGATGCAGTTCTACTACTTCTACGCCTTCGCGGTCCTCGTGCTCGCGTTGCCGATCGTCTTCGCGGGCCACGCGTCGGATGCGCCCGGCTGACGCGCGGGAAGCTGGAGCCGTGCTCTGTGCCGCCTTCGCGCTGGTCGTCGGCTGCGTCTACCTCGTCAAAGCGGTGCGCCATCTCGGCGGTGTCGCCACGGCGAACGACGCGCTCTCGTATTCCGACCGGGAGATCGCCGGCGGTAACAGCATCCTCGTTGACCAATCCGCCGCCTACCAAGCGCGTGCGCTGATCCCGCGCGACTCCACATATCGCGTTCGCGTCGGCCCCGGGTTGCGCAATCCGACGCCGCTGACGGTCACTTACGTCGAGTCGTGGTTCCGCTACTTCCTTCTGCCGCGGCGGTCCGCGGCGGACGCGCGATGGATCATCTGCTACGGCTGCGATACGGCCGAGCTCGGATCGTCGTACTCGACACGGTGGAAAGATGAGGACGGGATCTCGATCGGGCGGATCGGTTGAGCGTCGGAGCGATCCTCGGTCTCGTCGGGCTGAACGCGTGGTTCGTCGTGGTTGGTGCCGGTGTCCTGCTCGGCCTGCGCGGCTGGGTGTCATGGGGCGAGCTCGGGAGGCTGCTCGGCGTGGCGTACATGCTCGGCGTCGCGACGCTCGGCGTGGTGTGGACATGGCTGCTGGTCGCCGGCCTCGGCCTGTCCGTGGCGGCGATCCTGCTGTCGGGCGTGGTCGTCGCCGCGACGGCATCGGTCGCCGGCCTGCGTGCCGGGCGGCGGCTGCCGCCGTTCCCGCGTGTGATGGCGCCGCGGCTCTCGCTCGTCTCGGCGCTCTTTGGCGCCGCGATTGTCGTCTACTTCGAGGCGCTGTTCCGATCGGGACGTCTTGCCGGCCTCTACGAGTTCGACGGCTGGTCGTTCTGGGTGCCGAAGGCGCAGGCGATCTACTACTTCGGCGGCCTCGACAGGCAGCTGTTCCACGATCTCCCGGGACAGTCGTATCCGCCCGTCGTCCCCGCGCTCGAGGCCGCCTCGTTTCACTTCATGGGCGCGGCAGACGTAGTCACGCTCCACCTCCAGTTCTGGTTCCTGCTCGCCGGCTTCGTAGGCGCCGTGCTCGGCCTGCTCTCGCGACGAGTGCCCGCGATCTTCCTGTGGCCGCCGCTCCTGCTCGTGCTGGTCACGCCGCAGGTGGTCGACCACGCGCTGCAGCCGCAGGCGGACATGCTGCTGGACGAACTCTTCGCGCTCGGCACGCTGCTCGTTGCGCTCTGGCTGCTGGACGGTGAACGCTGGATGCTCTGGGGCGGGACGCTGCTGCTTGCTGCGGCGATGCTGACGAAGCGGGAGGGTTACGTTCTCGGCGCCTGCCTGCTGGCGGCTGCGCTCGTTGCGACCGCGCGGCGGGCGCGTGAGGCCTGGCCGCTGCTCCTTCTTTGCGGCCTCCTCGCCTTTGCGGCAACAGTGCCGTGGCGTATCTTTCTCGCCGCACGTGACCTCGGCGGCGGTGGCCCGGAAGCCGGCGGCACCGGTCTCTTCATGAACGGGGACCGCGCCTGGCCTTCGCTGCGCTTGGCGCTGAGCGTGCTGTTCGACTTCGACATCTGGCTCGTCGCCGTGCCCGTGCTCCTGCTCGCGCTCGCCGTTGCCTTCATCGGACGCGATCGTCTGCTGGGGACGTTCGGCGTGACGCTGACCGTGCTGTGCGTCGCGGGCTTCACCTGGAGCACCTGGGCTTTCCCGAGCCTCCCCGTCACGAAGGAGCCCGCGCTGAATCCGATCGGCCGCTTCACGGGTGCGCTGGTGATCGCCACCGCCGGGCTCGTGCCGCTGCTCCTCGCAGGTCCGCGGAGGATCGAGTGAAGAGCCTGGCGATCGTCATCGCGGCCGCGCTCCTGTACCCGGTCGTCGTGCTCGCGGGCGGCGGTGCGCGCTTCCCTGACCGCAACGAATGTGTGCGCGCGCCCGTCGACGGAGCGCCGATCGACGCCGTCTTCGGGCGCTTTGACTCGCAGGCGGCGGCCGACCTGCGCGTCCGGCGAGGGCAGGAGCTCGGTTTCCAGGGCATCCGCAGTGAGGGCGACGGGTGCGGGCGGCTCAAGGTCGTCGTCCATGGCGTGCCGAGTCTCGCGGTCGGGCGCGAGCTCGTGCAGGAGGCGAGCCGCGTCGGGTTGGCAGTCACGCTCGAGCG
>JBKPDB010000120.1:0-6511 GCA_046727655.1 Actinomycetota bacterium | reverse complement strand
CTCTCGTCGAGCTTCTTGGTTAGCTCGTCGGTGCGACTCTGGTCGACACCCTCGTAGCGTCTAACGGTGGCATGCATCTGGTGCTCCTAACTGTCACGGTTCAGAATGGAGAACCGGCTCTTTAGTTCTCCCAGTGCACTCAGGCCCGATGTGACAGTCGAAGAGGGGATCTCGGAGCCTCGACGGCTTCCGTGTGGAACTTCGCGCACCCCGTACTGTAGCAGACTTCTTGACAACGTGTATTTACGGGACTACGTTTTTCTACGTTACCAATGTAGGAGGCGGCGGCCATGTGCCCATTCTCGGTCACCCTGGAGCACGTTCCGGATCGGGAACTGGGCCCACTCCTGCTCCAGGTCGCGCAGGCGGGCTTCCACAACCCGATCATCAAGCCCGTCAGCGCCGATGACACCTCTGACAAGGCGGCCGCTCCTGCTGGCGGGCGGACGGCAGATCTCCCAGAGGATTGGGGGCTCGTGCGGGAGCGGGAAGGGCAGTCGTATCAGTGGCCAGATACGCGCGAGCGCTACTCGCGCTACCGCGTCTTCATCGGCACGACGCGCGCCGAAGGCGCCGTTCACATCGGACTTGGCGAGACGGCTCGCAAGAACAAGTGGGGGCGCGACCGAAAGTACGTCGTCGCCTTCCTGAGCAGTGGATCCCCGCAGCAACCGTTGGCCGAGTTTGTCGCGGCCGACGACTACGAGGAGACACGGGAGCTGGTCGCGGTCATCCGTGGGAGCGACGGGGGCCGGCGTATGTATGGCGCCGGCGACGCGCTTCCCGGCGTCTACACGGAACGCTTCCGAACTCAGATGTACAGCGAGAGGGTCGTCTATCCGGGCGTCTGGAACAAGGTCGTCGTCGTCGCGCGCGAGGATGACGACGCAACGATTCTCAACCATGCGCTGATCCAGGGCCGACGGCGCTACCGAAGGTAAGGCGCTCCTTGCGACGCCGACCAGAAGACGCCGTCCCGGCTTTGCCGTGTGGGCCGTCCAGCGGAAGGGTGTGTGTACGACGAGCTACGCCGCTGAGCAGCAGTGGGACCTCTAACGCGGACCTCGATGGCCCGGCTCTTTATTTCGACGAAGCCTCCTGGACCTTGGGGTAGTGGCCCTCGCCGGGCCAGGGCGAGAGGATCAGGATGATTTGGGCGCCGCGCTCGCTTGCAACACTGTGCCGCTCGCCCGGCTCGAACGTGAGCAGCGTGCCAGGTCCAGCCTCGACCACGTCACCGCCCGCCTCGATGCGCGTTCCTCCCTCTACGACCGTCAGCCAGGCGCGTTCGCGGACCTGGTGGTCGCCTAGTTCCTGACCGGGTGCGAGGCGGATGACGATCGCCCGCGCCCCGTCGACGGTCTCGAGGACAGCGGGCGAACGGGTTCCCTCCGGTGCCTCGATCTGTGTCAGGTCCCAGGACTGCACCGCGGCGATCCTAAGGCATGACTAACGTCGAAGGACACGGGGCTGTGGGCAGCCCAACTCCGCCCCCCTGCAAATGCGCCTGTGGGTGCCAAAATTCGGTGCACGCTGCGAGAAATCTGCGATTTGCAGGTCGGACGCTAATTTGGCACCCCACAGGTGAAAGTCTTGCTTCGGCGGCAGCGCGGTGGGGCTAGTTCCCTGAGTGGCAGTGGTTACCTGGTTTCACGCGCGCGCGAATACCAGATCGTGCTGGTCTTCGCAACTGATCGACTGAAGGTTCCAGACCCAGGTTCGGTCGTGCTCCCCGGGGGGTTAGGCATGGGAGCATCGGTGCATGCTCCTTTCCTTTGTTTACCTCGCCTTCTCGGCCGTGCTGCGCTTGCTGGTCAGGGGCCGACGCGACGAGTCGGCCTATGACGGTCCATGAAGGCCGTCGTCCACGATCGGTATGGACCCCCGGACGTGCTGCGGATCGAGGACGTCCCCAAGCCGGTCCCGGCGCCCGACGAGATCCTCGTCAGGATCCGCGCGACGGGGATAACCCGCTCCGACGCCCACCTTCGCGCCGGCGAGGCGTTCGTCGGCCGGTTCCAGTCGGGGCTCCTGCGACCGAGGCGGAAGATCCTCGGCCACGAGCTCGCGGGTGAGGTCGAGGCGGCCGGCGCGGCGGTGACCGAGTTCGAGGTCGGCGACCGAGTGTTCGGAGCCCTCGAATACCTGGCGCTCAGCACGGGCGCGCACGCGGAGTACATGTGCGTCCCGGAGAGGTTCCCGCTCGCGCACATGCCCGCCGGGCTGAGCTTCGAGGAAGCGGGCGCGGTCTGCGACGGGGCGCTCCTGACGTTGAACGCCCTGCGGCCCGCGGGCCGGCTAGAGGGCAAGCCGATCCTCGTCTTCGGCGCGTCCGGCTCGATGGGGACGGCGGGAGTTCAGCTGGCGAAGCACTTCGGCGCCGCGTCACCGCCGTGTGCAATACGAAGAACGTCGAGCTCGTCCGCTCGCTCGGTGCCGACGAGGTGATCGACTACCTGCAGGAGGACTTCACGAAGAACGGCGAGACCTACGACGTCATCTTCGACGCCGTCGGCAAGCATTCGTTCCGGCGCTGCAAGCGCTCGCTGAAGCCGGGCGGCGTCTACCTGCCTACGGACGGGTTGCGGAACGTCGCCCTGTGGCTCCTGCACAAACGGGTCGGCGACAAGAAGGTGGTGTTCGAGCTGCCTCCCCGCATGCGCAAGCAGGACGTCCTCTTCCTGAAAGGGCTGATCGAGGCCGGCGAGTACTGGGCCGTCATCGACCGGGCCTATCCGCTCGACGACGTGATCGAGGCGCACCGGTACGTGGATACGCAGCAGAAGGTCGGCAACGTCGTCCTGACCGTCCGATGAAGGCCGTCGTCTACGACTGGTGCCGCCGCCTGACGTCCTGCGCCTCGAGGAGGTAGGTCGAGCGGCCCGTGCCGGCCGACGACGAGGTCCTCGTCAAGGTGCACGCGACGACCGTCAACCGCACGGACTGCCACCGCCGCGCTGCCGAGCGCCTCCGGCGCGGAGTGACCTAAGAGGCGATTTCAACATGAGTGCACCGCCAGTTACAGAGCCAGTTGAAGCACCAGGAGTCTGGAGGCGGGCACGATCGTGATACAGCGTGCTATCGACGGGGGATTCCGGCCGGACCAAAATCGTCGAGCCGGTGGTGCTTTTGTCCACTTCCCCGAGGAGCTTTCGTTTCCTACAGCTTCTCGGAGGAGTTTCGTCCTAGTCGCACTCCGTGCTCGACGCTGAAGTCATCCTGCCAGAGGAGCGGCTCAGGCGGCATCAGGGAACCCCCTGATCTGTAACCCCGGATGTAACGCTCAACCGGCAGGGTTCGTAAAATCGGTCGGGCCCGCGGATCTGCTCGATTTGCAGCACGATCGAGTTTGTGAACCCTACGGGCGCGGAGGTGCAGTTCGCGAGGGCCGATGCGAGGAGGCCGAAGAGGAAAAGCCACGACCCTCTGACCGTCGTCTCCGCGCGCGCGTTCTGCAGGATCGGCTTCCGGGAGGGGCGCGGAGGTCCGAGCTTCGGTCTCTGTCGGGTGGTGGGATGGGGAGCTCCGAGGGGAAGGGAGAGTGCTCGTCAGGCGGCGTTGGGGAGCAGGAGCTCCTGACGACCCCCGTGCCAGCGCACCACTGACAGCCGGTGTCCAACCTGGAGGCCGCTCGCCGGATCGAGCTCGAATGTCCCAAAGAAGGTCCCGGTCCGCAGGACGCGTGCGGCGGCGTGGGGATCGGCCGCATCGAGCTCGAGGCAGCGCTCCGCGATGAGAGCCGCTGCGTACGCCTGAGCGGCGACGTAGTCCAGCGGACGGCCGGCGTGCTCGAGCACCTCCCTCGAGTTCGGACCGATCGACGGGGAGTCGCCGACGTCCGGGTGCCACTGCACGGGCGCGAGGAACCCCTCCGGACTCCGCTCGAGGAGCTCGGGAAACGCGGCCACCCCCGGCGAGACGCCGGCGAGGAGCCCGATGTCATCGCCGATTGAGAGTTGGCGGAAGAGGCCAAGCTCCTGGCCGATCGAACCGCACGCGAGGACGGCGTCAGGCGTACCGCCCTCGATCGCCTCAGGATCGTCTCCAAGGGTGAAGGTTCCGACGATCTCGAGCCCGAGACTCGATGCAGCCCGCTCGATTCCCTCGCGGGCAAACTGGGCGAACGGCCCGGCGGCCGTCACCAGCGCAATCCTGCAGCCCGGGTGGAGCTCCGCGATCGCCCTCCCGAGCGCGATCAGGTATCGGCTGGCAGGAGACGGGAGCGACACGACCCCGGGGAGTCGCTGGACGTCGTCCGCCGCGGCGCCGTGGTTCCAGAGGACGCCTGGGCGCGTGGCTGCGACTGCCCTCGTCGAGTCGCTTCCATACGGGCCCAGGACGAACCGGTAATCCCGCCCAAGGAGCTCCTCATGGAGCTCGGCGGCGCGCTCGGGCCGGCTCTCGTCGTCCGCAAGGACGAGTTGCCGTCCGACTCGTTCCGCCCACAGGTCGATTCCGAGGCGCATCTGGGTGCCCTGAACGGCGTACCGGCCCGTCGTCGGGACGATCGCTGCTACGGCTCCAACGCGCTCTCCCACGCGGCAAGGCTATGCCGCCGCGCCGATTCGCCGCAATCAGCAGGTTCCCTCGGTGACCTGGCCGCCCGGGCCGCTGATGTGCGCCGAGACGCCCTCGATTGTGTGTCCTCGACGTAGTAAGACGTCGCGGTCAGATCGGAGAACTCCAACGTTGGGGAGAGTCCCCTTGTCGTAATCAACGAGCATCCCGCGTGGTGGTCCGCGCCGAGAAGACCTTGCCTGCCGCCTCGGCGACAAGAGCGAGACCCACGAGCGCGGCACTCAACAGAAGCGGCAGGAGGAAGACCGCCAGCAGGAGCGCCGACGAGCAGCATCGCTAAACAGTTTGGGCACTCCGCGGAGCGGGGCTCCGTCGAACGGTGCGGCCGAGCGCCGTCAGGAACATCACGCTCTTCCCCTCTGCGTGAGGGGAGAAGAACTCCGTCACCTCGTCGTCGAGGAAGGTGAGTCCCGTGGCGCCGAAACGAAGTGCGTAGGCGGCGAGGTAGAGGCGGCCGCCGACGATCCCTCCCTCGAGCTGAGCGGCCCGATAGCCTCGATTGCCGAACCGGGCGAGGACCGGCTCGAGATCCGCAAGGCAGTAGACGTTCGCCCCGGCAGCGGCCGGAAGCTCTTGGAAGAGGCCGAGCCGGCCCGCGATCGCCCGAAACTCCCCTTCCTCGAGGAGCTCGAGCGCCCGCTCCGCGCGCCGGAGGTAGTAGGCACCGGGCGGCAGACCCTCCACCGCGTGTGCGATCACGTAGAGGTCGAGCAGGCTCGACTCCGGGTCTTCCGTGAAGTCCGCTGGAATCGAGGCGGTCGCGGCGGCGAGCGCAGTGGAAAGCTCCTCGAAGGTGAGCGAGCGCGAGACGTCGAAACGACGCGTCGAGCCCCGGCGGAGAATGACGCGCTCGAGCGGCTCGGCCGGCCAGTCCGCCTCCGCGAGCGGACGAAGGGGAAAGAGCTCGCTCCCGGGATCTAGTTCCGGACGCGGAAGAACCACGCCGCGCCAGTGTGCGACCTCCTCCCCGTGCTCGAGGCTCGACGCGCTGTGGATCTCGCGGATTGCCGGGTAGTCGATCTCTCTCGAAGACAGCGGCTCGGTCTCGAGGTTCAGGACGGGGGCGTCCGGCGCAGGCACTGGCGGCTCGGCCGTTCTCCCGAGCGGGACGAGGGCAAGTGACCCTTCCCGAGCCGGGTCCAGTCCGAGAAGGTGCTCGACGTCCCGATCCGCGAAACCTGCGACGACCTTGGGTGCGAGTCCCTGAGCGGTGGCCACGGCAAGCAGGTTCGCGTGGATCGTTCCACCGTCCCAGAAGGCATGGCGGTAGGCTCTGTCTCGGTACTTCCAGGCGTTGCGCCAGTACGTCGAGGCGCTCGCGACGACGACCGGCGCCTGAGCCAGCGACGGCTCGACGCCGGCAGCCTCGATGAACGCGCCTCGGTAGTCACCGACACGCAGGCGCCGAAGCGCGAAGTCGTGCACGCCGAAGTGGTAGATGCCCGCTGGAAGATCCGGGAGATCACGGCAGGCGAGATAGAGGTCGACGTGGTAGAGAGCGCCTGTGTTCGCTGCCGCCCGGAAGTAGACGTCGCCCCCGGGGCAGCGCCTGACCTTCGTGATCCCGGCCGAGTAGTAGAGGACGCGGGCGAGCGCCCCGTGACCCGGCACCTGCTCGGTTGGCCCGGTCTCTCGCGCGACCGACAGCGAGATGGCGCGGAGCGCCGAGACGGTTCCGGGCTCGAGCCGACGAGGGAGCGGGATCGTCTCGAGATCGCGGTAGAGCTTGAACGGGATCGGCTGGTTGTCCCAGTCGAGGTGATGCGGGCTCGCGCGCAGCCGCGCCTCCGAGTGCTTCGTCCGCTCGTGATAGCCGCGGGCAACCTCGACGTTCGCGTTCGCCACCCGGCCACCCTATTGCCCGCACCGCGAGGGCGACGGCCCGCTGATTATCGCTCGCACTCGCGCGGGCTGTCTTTGATAGATGCTGCTG
>JBKPDB010000119.1:0-32728 GCA_046727655.1 Actinomycetota bacterium | reverse complement strand
TCCACGAGGACGACGCGCTCCGTGCCGTTCGCGCGGCTGTTGACGCACGAGAAGCGGTCGCGGCGTTGAACGTCGACCTTGCCCATAAGTGGGGAATCCGCATCGCCGTGCGCGCCGGCGTGAACACCGGCGAAGCGCTGGCGAGCGATCGCAGTTCCAGCCCGTCGCTGGTCGCGGACGAGACCATCGAAGCGGCGGTCCGCCTTGGACAGACGGCTCGGCCCGGCGACATCCTGATCGGGGCGCAGACCGAACGCCTGGTGCGCGGTGCGGCACGCGCCGAACAGTTCGCCGGATCGGAATCCGGCACGAATGGGCAACAGTCTTGGCGCATCGTCGGCCTGGACCCGTTTGCTCCGACCATCGCTCGCCGCGCCGATATGCCAATAGTCGGGCGCGAGCGGGAGCTTTACGAGTTGCGATTCCGGTTCGACCGGTCCATCAACGAGCGGACGTCGTCACTCTGCACCGTGCTGGGTCCGGCTGGGATCGGAAAGTCGAGGGTTGCGGACGAGTTCCTGGCGTCGCTCGAAGGGCAGGCGACGGTGCTCTCTGGTCATTGCCTGTCGTACGGCGAGGCCATCACCTTCTGGCCGCTCGCGGAAGTCATACGCCAGGCGGCCGGCGCAAGCTCGTGGGAGGCGATCGACGGCCTGTTGGCCGAAGAACGCGACGGTGATCTCATCGCTCATCGCTTGGCGGCGGCAATCGGATTGACGGACGCCGCTGGAAGCAAAGAGGAGACGTTCTGGGCCGCTCGCAAGTTCTTCGAAGCGCTCGCGCGAGTTCGGCCGCTCGTCGTCGTCTTCGACGACATCCAATGGGCTGAGCCGACATTCCTCGACCTTGTCGAGCACGTCATCGACTGGTCGAGCGGCCGATCGATCCTCATACTCGGCCTCGCCCGACCTGAGCTGCTCGAGGTCCGCCCGCTCTGGGCCGGGGCAACCCCGAAAGCAACAGTGATTCGCGTCGACCCGCTGTCGGCTCCGGAGAGCGAAGTGCTGATCGAGCAATTGCTGGGAGAAACGCAGCTTCCCGCGCGTGCCCGTGCGGAGGTCGCGAGAGCGGCCGGAGGGAACCCGCTGTTCATCGAGCAGATGCTTGCGATGATCAGCGAGGAGGGCGACGGTTCCGAAGAAACGCTGGCTGTCCCGTCGAGCATTCAGGCCCTGCTCGCAGCGCGGCTCGACCGCCTTCCAACCGACGAACGCTCGGTGCTGGGCCGGGCGGCGGTAGTGGGCGTCGAGTTCTCACGGGATGCCGTTGTCGACGTGACCCCCCTTCTACCCGGAGAGTCGATCGACGGACAGCTGCAAGCGCTGATCCGCCGCGAGCTCATCGAACCGAGCCCGTCAGCACTCCCGGGTGAGGAGGGTCTTCGCTTCAGCCACCTCCTCATCCGCGAGGCCGCGTACGACTCCCTGCCCAAGGAGGTTCGAGCGGAGCTGCATGAGCGGGTGGCGACCTGGCTCGAAGAGGCGAGCGAAGGAAGAACGGCCGAATACGAGGAGATCATCGGTCACCACCTCGAGCAGGCCTACCGCTGCCGCGCCGAGCTCGCACCGGTCGGCGAGGAGGAGGCCGAACTGGCGATCCGCGCCGCCAGTCGACTTGCCGCAGCCGGGCGCCGTGCGTCGTCCCGCGCCGACATGATTGCCGCGAACAACCTGCTTTCTCGCGCGGCTTCGCTAATGCCCAACGCGAGTCGCGCGAGGCCGGAGCTTCTGACGGACCTCGGAGAGGTGCTGCGGGAGACGGGCGATTTCGAGCGGGCCGAAACAGTGCTGGCAGAGGCAATCGAAGCCGCCGCGGCCTTCGGAGATCGGGCCGGCGACGTGCACGCGCGTCTGATCCGGTTGCGGCTGCGCATGCAGGTCGACCCGGCGGTGAGGCCAGACGACCTCATCCGTGTCGGCGAGGAGGCGATTGCGATCTTCGAGGAGCTCGGCGACGAGCGGCGGCTCGCGAAGGCATGGTTCACTCTGGCGTGGGCTCCCTGGGTCAAAGGCAGCGTGACGCAGGCCGAGAAGGCGTTGGAGCGCGCAATCGAGGTCGCACGCCGTGCGGGGGATGAGCGCACCGAGGCGCAGAGCGTCAACCTCTATCTGGGCGCGAGTCTGTTCGGGCCTACGCCCGTTGCGGAGGCCGTCCGCCGCTGCGAAGAGGAACTCGCGCGACGGCTCCAGCAGCGGCGCGTTGCCGCGGCCGCATATCGTGCACTCGCCGGGCTCCGGGCCATGGAAGGCCACTTCGACGAGGCACGACGCATGGCTCGGCAGGATCGAGCGATCCTGGAGGACCTCGGGCTCAAGGTCGCGGCAGGGATGGCTGCGGAGGCGTATGGACTCGTCGAGATCCTTGCGGGAGACCCGGCCGCTGCGGAGCGAGAGCTCCGAGGCGGGTTCGAAACGCTCGAGGAGATCGGGGAAGCCAGCATCCTCGCGAACCTTGCAGCGATGCTCGCCCAGGTCTTGTACAGCCAGAAACGCGATGCAGACGCGCTTCGATTCAGCGAGATCAGCGAGCAGGCGTCGGCGCGCGACGACCTTTCTGCGCAGGTCCAGTGGCGGGCGGCGAGAGCGAAGGTCCTTGCCAGAATGGGGCAATCCGAGGAGGCCGAGCGCCTGGCGCTCGAAGCGGTCGCGCTCGCGGAGGAGACTCGGGATTTCCCGATTCTCCGCGGTGACGCTCTTCTCGATCTCGGCGAAGTCCTGATCGCGATCGGTCGTCGGCACGCGGCTGTCGGCCGGATCGAAAAGGCTCTCTCGCTCCATGAGCGAAAGGGGAATGTCGTTTCGGCCTCAGCGGCGCGTAGACGCTTGGCCGAGATTCAGCGAGAGGACAACTAACCCGTCGTACCGCGCGGCGTGCCGATGGGCTGTCGAACCGACGCACCGTCGATCGACGGCGAAGAGGCAGCGCCGCGGATGTTCTGGACGGCCGCGCCCGCGGCAAGCAGGGGCGTGAAGGCGTGCGCTAGTTCCGCCCAGCGATCACCACAGCGGCGCCGCGCGCCGGGAGCGACGACAAGGCGTCGAGGACCCGCCGACGCTGAATCAGCCTGAGTCCGCTATCCGAGACCACGACCACATTGGCCCTTCGCGCGTCGAACGAGTGGAAGGTCGGCTGAGATTCGTAAACGTGCCAGGCGTCGTCGGCTGCGGCATCCGAGATGACAAGGACGATGAACTCTGCCCCGCCGCGCGGCGCCAGTAGGTCGCCGTCATGCGCGGCGGCCGAGCCGCGAGGCGGACCGAATGTGTATCCACTCCCGAGCGCGTAGCCGTGCCGCTTGAACGCATCGACAACTTCATCGCGGTCGTAGGTCGCCCGCCTTTCGCCGCAGCCTGCGGCGACGAACGCCAACACGGCGACCATCAGGACGCGACGCATCGAGCGAATTCTCGCTGGACCGGCGCGCCATGATGATCCTCCGGCGTTCGTCGTTCGACCCGTGCGGTAAGGGCCGACGCCGGCGGAGCCGCGGCTAGGTGCGCAGCGAAGAGCCCGCTGGACCGGCGCGCCATGATGATCCTCGGGCTCGCGCGACGCCGCTCGCTACGATCGGTAGCCCTTGACGACGGCGCCGACCGCGATTGCCAATGCGCCGAGGCCCCGGCGTCGACTCCGTCCGTCCTCCAGCTTCGTCGGCTTCGTCGTCCGTCGCGCGGCGGCGCTCGTGCTGCTTGCCGTTGGCATCACTTTCGTCGTTTTCGTGCTCACGCAGCTCGTGCCGAGCAACGCGGTTGCCACGAATCTCGGCGAGCAGGCGGCCGGCGATCCGGCAGCAGTTGCCGCGTTCAAGGCTCACTACGGGCTCGACAAGCCGCTGCCGGTTCGCTACTGGATCTACCTCGAGCACCTCGCCCAGGGCGACCTCGGGCAGTCGTCCCTGACACATCAGCCGGTGACGAACGACCTTCGCGAGTTCATTCCTGCGACGGCGGAGCTAGCACTGTTCTCCATCCTCATCGCGGCCGCTTTCGGAGTCGCCTTCGGCGTGATCGCCGCCATGCGCCGGAACCGACCCGTCGACCACACCTTGCGCGTCGTCTCACTCGGAGGCATCTCGATGCCGACGTTCTGGATCGCGCTCGTCGCGCTCTACCTCGGCTTCTACAAGCTCGGCTGGTTCCCCGGCGCAGACCGGCTCGACCCGGGAGTCGACCCACCGCCGCACAAGACCGGCCTTTACACGATCGACGCATTACTCGCCGGGCAATGGGGGACCTTTGGGCAAGCCCTGCACCACCTCGTGCTGCCTGCGCTCGTCCTGGCCGCCTTCAACGTCAGCTTGCTCACTCGTTACACGCGCTCCGCCGTGCTCGAGGTCGTGGGCAACGACTACGTTCGAGCCGCGCGCGCGAAAGGCCTCCCGGAGCGCGTCGTCGTAACGCGCTACATCCTGCGCGCTGCGCTCCCGGCCGTCATTACTGTGCTTGGGCTCGTCTTCGCGAACGTCCTCACCGGCGCCGTCCTCATAGAGAAGATCTTCTCTTGGCCGGGCATCGGCCAGTACGCGTATCAGGCCGCCGTCAATCTCGACGTTCCCGCGATCGCCGGGGTGAGTCTCTTCGTCGCGGTTGTCTACATCACGGTGAACTTCATCGTGGACGTGCTCTACGGCGTGATCGACCCGCGGATTCGAGTCAGATGAGCGCGATCGCGGTCCGCGCGCGCGCGCGTCGCGGTGGTGGGCGGCTTCGCCCCGCCTGGCGGCAGCCGCTCGCCGTTGCCGGCGCGCTCATTGCCTGCGGCTGGATCGTGGTTGCGATCTTCGCGCCGTTGATCGCTCCGTACGACCCGCTGGCCCAGATCTTTCCCCCCGCCCAGGGGCCGTCCGGCGCACATCTCTTTGGAACCGACGAGCTCGGTCGGGACGTTCTCAGCCGCGTCCTCTACGGCTCTCGCGTGTCCGTGCCGATCGCCCTGCTACTCGTCGCCTCTGCGGCGCTCATCGGTGGGGTCATCGGCGGGCTCGCCGGCTACTTCCGCGGCATCGTCGACGGCGCGTCGATGCGCACCGTGGATCTTTTCTTCGCGTTCCCACCGATCATCCTGGCCATGGTCGTCGCCGCAGTACTCGGACGCGGCCTCCGCAACGCAGCGCTGGCGATCGTGATCGTCGCGTGGCCGTCGTACGCGCGTGTCGTCCGCGGCCTCGTCCTGTCGGTCGGTGACTCGGAGTACGTGCAATCGTCGCGTCTCCTCGGCTCGTCGGCTCGCCGCACGCTGTTTCGCGACGTGTTGCCCAACGTCGCCGGGCCGGTGCTCGTGCTCGCAACCCTCGACCTCGCGAACGCCATCCTCCTCCTCGCAGGCCTGTCCTTCCTCGGGCTCGGCGCTCAGCCGCCGCAACCGGAGTGGGGCTCGATGGTCGCCACGGGCGCCCAGTACTTCCAGTGGTGGTGGATCGGCACGTTCCCCGGCCTCGCGATCTTCACCGCGGTGCTCGCGTTCAACTTCCTCGGCGACAGCCTCCGCGACTTCTTCGATCCTCAAACGGCGTGGGGCGGTGACGAGCGCTGATGGCGCCCCTGCTCGATGTGGAGGGACTGCGCGTGCGGCTTCCGACACCGACCGGCTTCGCGACGGTTGTGGACGGCGTCGACTACGAGGTCGAGCCCGCGCAGGTCTTCGGTGTCGCAGGCGAGAGCGGAAGCGGCAAGACGATGTCGATGCTCGCGCTGCTAGGCCTGCTCCCCGCAGGGGCGCGCGTCGAGGGACGGGCGTCGTTCGGAGGAAGAGACCTGCTCCGCCTGCGCACACGTGACCTGCGGGCGGTCTCGGGCCGTGAGATCGGAATGGTGTTTCAGGACCCGATGACCTCGCTGCACCCGATGCTCTCCGTCGGGAGGCAGCTGACGGAGCATCTACGCCTCCACCTCGGCCTCGGACGCGAGGCTGCAGGGCGGAGAGCCCTCGCCCTGCTCGAGCAGGTTCGGATTCCGGACCCGAGCAGCGCCCTGCACGCCTATCCGCACCAGTTCTCCGGCGGCATGCGTCAGCGCATCGCGATTGCGATCGCTCTCGCCTGCAGGCCGCGCCTGCTCATCGCGGACGAACCGACGACGGCGCTCGACGTGACGGTCCAAGCGGGGATCCTGCGCTTACTCGATTCGCTGCGCCGCGAGTACGAGCTGTCCGTCGTGCTGATCACGCACGACCTGGGCGTCATGTCGTCGATCGCCGACCGAGTGTCGATCTTCTATGCCGGGCGCGTTGTCGAATCCGGACCGCGGAACGAGCTGCTTCGCCATCCCCGACACCCGTACACGCGTGCACTGCTCGATGCGCTTCCCCATCCGGAAGCGGCGCAGGACACGCCGCTGATCGCGATCCGAGGTGCCCCGCCGAGCCCGCAGCGAATCCCGTCGGGGTGTCCCTATCACCCGCGCTGCCAGTACGCGATCGACGTCTGCACCAGGGATGAGCCGCCGCTGGCCCCGGTCGACGGCCGGCGGCTCGCCTGCCATGTCGACCCATTCGACAATGGCGAGTAACGGCCCGGCGCTGGAGCTGCGAGACGTCGAGGTCGTGTACGAGCGGCGCGGCCGGCAGCGCGTGCCCGCCGTCGCGGGGGCAAGTCTCAGCGTCGAGCGCGGACAGATCGTCGGGTTGGTCGGCGAGTCCGGCTGCGGCAAGTCGAGCCTCGCCCGGGCGGCCGTCGGGCTGGTGCGGCCCGCTGCAGGCACCGTGCTCTTCGAGGGCCGCGAGGTCACTGCGCTCACGCGCGGCGCGCGACCGCGGGAGCTGGCGCGACTTCAGATGGTCTTTCAAAACCCTTACTCGTCGCTGAATCCGCGTCGGAAGATCGGCGGGCAGCTCGCCGACGCGCTCGAGGCGCTCGATCTCGTTCCGCGCGTAAGGCGCGCCGCCCGTGTGGCCGAGCTGCTCGATCTCGTCGGCCTTCCAGAGACTGCCGCTGCTCGCTATCCCCACCAGTTCAGCGGCGGGCAGCGACAACGAATCGCCGTTGCTCGGGCGCTGGCGGCCGACCCGTCCGTGCTCGTCCTCGACGAGCCGCTCGCCTCCCTCGATGCGTCCGCACAGGCGCAGGTCGCGAACCTCCTCGTCGACCTGTCGCGCCGACTCTCGCTCAGCCTGTTGTTGATCTCGCACGATCTCGCGATCGTCCGCCACATCGCGGACGCGGTGTCGGTGATGTACCTGGGCGTGATGGTGGAGAGCGGCCCGACCCGGCGGGTGTGGTCCGAGCCCTATCACCCGTACACCGAGGCACTCATCGGCGCCGTCCCACATCCCGACGGACGCGGCTTTCTGCCGGAGTCCCTGCCGGGCGAGGTGCCGGACCCCGCGAGACCGCCTGCAGCGTGCCGGTTCCATCCCCGTTGTCCCTACGCGTTCGACCGTTGCACGACGGAGACGCCGCCGCTCCTCGACGTGTCCGTGGGACGCGCCGCCGCGTGTTGGCTGCAAGCGAACGGCGGCGCGCCGGCGGCTCCGGCAGAGCGGGCGCGGCGGCTACCGCTTGCGCGGCGGCTACCGCTTGCGCGGAGCGGGGGATAAGCTCGAAAGCGTTCGCACCCTCTCCTCGGGAGGCCGCATGAAACGACCCCGCACACGTCCCGGAACCCGCGCTGCTCTTGCGGTTCTCGCTGCACTCGTCACGGCAGCGGTCGCAACAGGCGCCACGGCGAGCTCGTCGGCACCGACGGGAACGCTCGTGATCGACCGGTCGTTCGAGATCAAGACCGCCGATCCACAGCGCGCGTTCGAGCCGACCGCCGCGATCGTCGACCGAGGCATCTACGACACCTTTTTCACCTACAACGGGGGAGACGTCGCGCACCCGGTGCCGCTGCTCGTCAGATCGTGGTCCGTCTCCAACGGGGCGAAGACGTACGTCTTCAACCTGCGCAAGGACGTGCACTTCGCCGACGGGACCCCGCTCACCGCCGCTGACGCCGTGTTCTCCTTCCGGCGCCTGATCAACATCAAGGGGAACCCGTCGTTCCTGCTCGACGGAGTGACCGTCGCGGCGCGCGGCAGGTACACGGTCGTGCTCAAGTCGAAGACCCCGAACGCGGCGATCCCGTCGATCCTGACGAACACGTCGCTCGGAATCGTCAACTCGAAGCTCGTGAAGAGGCACGGGGGCACCGCCGCCGTCGGCGCGGACAAGAACGACAAGGCCGAGCAGTGGCTGAACTCCGCCGCCTCGCGGGGCGCTGGGAGCGGCCCGTATCTGTTGCAGCGCTACAGCACGACCTCACAGATCACGCTCGTGCCGAACCCGCGGTATTGGCGGCCCCGGAAAGCAGGGTTCAAGACCGTTGTGGTCCGGAACATGATCGCGCCTACCCAGCTGATCAACGTTCAACGCGGGACGCACGAGATCGCGATCGACCTCTCGGCCGATCAGGCACAGACGATCCGAAGCAACAAGCGGTTGAACGTCCGAACCGGACCGTCGACCTGGGTCTTCTGGCTGCTCGCGAACAACAATGCCGACGTCTCGACGGTGACGTCGAACAAGCGCTTCCAGAACGCGGTCCGCTACGCCCTGGACTACCGCTCGATCGTGCGCGTCGGGGGGCCCGGCACGATCCAGGCGCCGGGGATCATCCCGTCGATGTTCCTCGGCTCGCTGCCGAGAAGCGCTGCGATCAAGCAGAACCTCGCGCGGGCGCGGACCGAGCTCGCCGCCTCGGGTGTGGGCAATCGGACCATCACGCTCGAGTTCCCGAGTGACTTCACGATCAACGGCGTGCCGTTCTCATCGCTCGCACAGCGTGTCCAGGCCAACCTGCAGGCAGCCGGCTTCCACGTCGAGCTCGCCGGTGCGCCGGTCGGCACGTGGCTGCAGAAGTACCGCGACGGGAAGATGGCGTTCGGGCTCTCGTTGTGGGGGCCGGACTACCCCGATCCCCTCGACTACCTGGCGTTCATGCCGGGCGAGCTGGTCGGCACGCGAGCCGGCTGGCCGAAGGGGTCGGACCCGACGATCGAGCGGCTCGCCGCACGGGCGCGCGTGACGACGACGAGGGCAGCGCGGCAGACGCTCTACCGTCGGATCCAGCGCCGGCTGAACCAGGTCGGTCCGTTCTTCCCGCTGATCCAGCCGACCCAGGTCTTCGTCTCGACCAAGGACTTGCGGAACGCGGTCTTCAACGCCCAGTACCAGGTCGACGTGACGCGGGTGAGGCCCCGCTAGATCAGGAATTCGCGACGAGGGCGGCGGGGTAGCTGTTGAGCTTTCGCCCGCCGCCCTCCTCACAGACGACGATGTCTTCGATCCGGACGCTGAAGCGGCCGGGGACGATGATCGAAGGCTCGTCGGTGAACGTCATCCCAGGCTCGAGCGGGGTGTCGTCTTCGGGTGACAGGAACGGGCGCTCGTGGACGTCGAGCCCGATCCCGTGTCCCATTCTGTGGCGGAAGTGCTCGCCGAGGCCGGCCTCTTCGATCGGTGCGCGGCAGGCGGCATTCACGTCGGAGGCAACGGTGCCCGCGGCTAGGGCGGCACGACCCGTTTCCTGCGCCGCGAGCATGACCTCGTAGGCGTCTCCGTACTCGTCGGGCGGGACGCCGCAGTAGATCGTGCGGCCGAAGTCCGAGCAGTAGCCGTCGACGACGCCGCCGAAGTCGAACATCACCGAGGTGTCTTCGTCGAGCGGCGTGTGCGCGGTCTCGGTTCCCGAGTCGAGCTCACCCTCGCCAAGGCCGGTGAAGATGTGCGTCGTGAACGACGTCGTGCGCGATCCGGCGGCGCGCAGCTCGTGCTCGACCGCCTCGGCAAGCCGTGCCATTGTCGCGCCCGGCGCCACGAGTGGTGTCACCGCCGCCATCGCCTGTTCGACAGCCCGGATCGCTCGGCCCATTGCGTCCAGCTCCTCGGGCGTCTTCACCCTGCGGAGGTCGTTTACGAGCGTCGAGCCGGTCCGAAGGCGGTCGAATCCCAGGATGCGGCCGAGGCTCAGCGTCGTCTCGGCCCAGACGCGGTCCCCGACTGCGACGGCGCCCGTCGAGGCGAAGGCCCGCGCGACCCGCTCGAACATTGCGTAGCCGTCATCGGTCTCGTTGACGATGACAAGCTCGCCTTCCGGCTCCTCGCGGAGATCGAAGGCGGCGAACATTCGTGGGAAGACGAAGACCGGATCCCTGTCCGGCGTGAAAAACGCACCCGTAACCCAGCCGTTGGCATACGAAGCTTCGCCGAAGCTCGGAATCTGCCGCTCGACCCCTGTCAGGTATTCGAGGTCGGCCGAGGGCGCGAGAAACAGGCCGTCGATGCCGTCCTCGCTCATTCGTTCTGCCAATCGCCGCCGCCGCTCCGCGTAGTCGAACACCGTCGGCGAGTCTAAGCTCGCCGGCATGCAGACGCGGCGTGACGTCGCAGTTGTCGGTGCGGGCGTCGTCGGCCTCTCGATCGCGTTCCACCTCGCGCAACGCGGCGCGACCGTTCGAGTCCTCGAGCGTTCCGGCATCGGCGCAGGTGCTTCGGGCGTGCAGCCGGGAGGCGTGCGACAGCAGTGGGGAACTCGTGTCAACTGCCTGCTCGCCCTCGAGTCGATGCGTTTCTACCGCAGTGCAAGGGAGCTGCTGCAGATGCGGATCGATCCTGGTTTTCGCGCCTGTGGCTATCTCTTCCTGGCGCAGTCGGAGGCCGTGCTCGCGCGCATGAGCGAGAACGTGCGGCTTCAGAACGAGCTCGGTATCGCTTCGCGAATCGTTGCGCCGACGGAGGCCGCAGAGCTCCTGCCGGGCCTCGACGCCGGCGGCATCGCCGGCGCGGCGTGGAACGCAGACGACGGCTATTTCGACCGCCCGCAGGCAATCGTCGAGGCGCTCGGAGCCCTGGCCGACGTGCAGGCCGCCGACGTCACGGATGTGGACGAGCTGGAGGCGGAGGCGATCGTCGTTGCGGCGGGCGCCGATACGCCGCGGCTCCTCCCCGAGCTCCCGATCGTTCGGGAAGAGCGTCACCTCTTCTTCAGCGATCCGATCCGCGAGCGCCTCCTCGAGCCGCTGATCGTCTCTCCGGAGCTGCAGTTCGCGACGAAGCAGCTCGGCGACGGCCGGCTCCTCGCCAGCGACCTGAGTGCGACGGGCGACCCCGCGACGGAGGCAGACCGCTGGCGGGCGAACCTGCGGCGCGCGTTCGAGGAGCTGCTTCCGCGGCTCGTGTTCGTACCGCTACCGGCGCTCGTGGGCGGCAGCTACGACGTGACGCCGGACCACCAGGCGATTCTCGGCCGGGTTCGAGAGCGGGTCTGGGTCGCCGCCGGCTTCAGCGGTCACGGGTTCATGGTCGCGCCGGCCGTCGGCCGGATCATCGCCGAGTCGGTCTTCGACGATAGCGAGGACTCGGCGCTGGCGATTCTCGATGCCGCCCGCTTTGCCGAAGGACGCCTCGTCCCGGAGCCCCAGGTCGTCTAGCGTGGGCCGTCACCGAGATGTGCCGACAGTTGCGGCTCATCTCGTTTTCACCTTGTTGGCACCGTAGACGATGTCTGCGGGGATGCGGCTGCGGGTGAGGCGGCCGTTGTGGACGCGGTGGAAGTTGTAGTCGTCGATGTACTGGTGGAGGTCGCGTTTGAGCCCGGTGAAGCGGACGTGGAGGTAGCGGGCGAAGGCGGGTCGCCAGCATTCCTCGAGGATCAGCCGGTGCAACGCTTCGACGTGGCCGTTTGTCTGTGGCCGGCCGGCGCGGATCAGCGTGTGCCGGGCGCCGAGCTGGGCGAGGGTGGCGCGGAAGTCGTTTGAGCGGAACTCGCCGCCGTTGTCGCTGAGCACGCGCTCGAGCCGCCAGCCGGCGGCTTGGAGCTCGGCCGCGACGCGGCGGGCGAGCTTCGAGGTCTGCAGCCCGGTGGGGTTGGCCCGTGGGCGGGTGACGAGCTCGGCCCAAGCGTAGGAGGAGGCGACGTCGATCGCGGTCAGCTGCCAGACGGCACCTTTCGTGCCGCCGAGGCGGCCGACGAGGAAGCAGTCGATCCCGACCGGCTCGCCCGGCCGCTCGGCCTCGACGTGCCGCTGCGGCTCGGGCTCGCGCGGCGGCTGGTAGGGGGCGGCATGGCCGGCGACGAGCGACAGCCGCTTGCTGCGGGTGTTGAGGCCGTGCCGGCGCAGACAGCGCCAGACGCCGTTGTGGCTGACGACGATCCCGCCCCGGCGCTCCTGCCGTAGCTCGCTCGCGATCCGCTTCGGCCCGTAGCCGGGATGACCGAGCGCGAAGGCGACGATCCGCTCCTCGACGAACGGCGACAGCTGATTCGGCAGCCGCGGCCGCCGCCGCTCACGCGGACGCAGGACCTCCAGTCCGTGCCGCTCCACACGCCGCTTCCAGACGTAATAGGTCGAGCGGTGGATCCCGAACAGCCGGCACGCCTCGCTCACACTCGTCCGCGCCGCGTGATCAAGCACACGCAGCCGGTAGCCGAACAACACGTCATCCTCCGACATGCGGCTCACTCCTTTCCTCCGATTGGCGTCGAAGGCGAGAGTGAGCCGAGAACCGGACGGCGCCCTGACGGGCGCCGTCCACATCTCAACCCCTCAAAAAGAACCCGAGTGTCGGGACCACTCGGTGACCGTCCAGTCTAGCGTGCCGCGCCGAGCCGCGGCACGACCTCGCGGCAGAGGAGCTCGACTCCGACCTGCTCCGGGATCCCGTGTGGAGCGCCGAAGTCGACGCGTCCGGCACCGGCCGCGAACACCTCCTCGGCGTGCTCGGCAACGCGGCCCGGGCTCCCTGCAAAGGCGAAGCGGTCCAGGATGTCGTCCGAGAGCAACGCGCCTGCAGCGGCGTCGTCACCCGCGGCAACAAGAGATCGCAGGCGGTCGACCAGCTCGGGCTCGAGGGAAACCGTCGGGTCGAGGTCGGCGACGACCGCGAGATACATCGCAACCTTGCGACGCGCGGCCTCCCGCGCCCGGTCGTCGTCCTCGTCGACGACGGTCACCGCCCCGAGGACGATCCCGACCTCTGGATTTCCGATTCGCTCGCGGATCACGGGCACGAGCTGGGCATTCGCGCTGCCGCCGACCTTGACTTCCTGCGCTTCTTCGCCGGCGAACGCCGCGAGAAGCGGCGCCCACGTTCCGATCAGAAGAGGGACGGCTCGCCGCGGGAGCCCATCGCGAAGGCGCTCACCCTTCGGGATCGAGAACCTCCAACCGTCGAACCCCGAGTCATCGCCTTCCAGCAGGCGGCGGATGACCTCCCAGGCCTCCCGAACGGCCCTCACCGGATCCGACTGATCCAGCCCCAGGCGCTCGAGCCACGCTCCTCGGGCGAGACCGAGGAACGCGCGGCCGTTCGACGTCGTGTCGAGCACCGCCGTCTGGCCGGCGATCTCGACCGGATGCTGGGTGAAGGGGTTGAGGCACGACGGCCCGACCCGGACGTGCTGTGTGGCCCCGGCGATCTCGAGCAGTGCAGGCAGCGCCGGCTGGAACCAGAGATCATTGAACGCGGTGACGACGCCGAAGCCGGCCTCTTCGGCCGCGCGGGCCAGCGGCGCGTACTCGCCCGGCTTCTTGTCCGTCTGCAGTCCGAGTCCGAGCTCACGCCCGTGGACGTTCACGTGAGCTCTTCGGTCTGCAGCGTCCGCTCGCCGATTCGCTCGATCCGCATCACGACACGTTCATCGGGGTCAGGGCAACAGACCAGCGAGTCCCGCTCGAGCCAGTCGGACTCGGGAAGACGGCGCTGCTTCGCCGGCAGAAGCGGCAACACGGATTGGAGCGCGTAGATGCAGAAGTGCCTGCCCTCCGGGATGCGGATCCGGCTCGACTCGGTGACCTCGAAGTAGTCGCCGACCTGGAGCCCGCAGACGGAGCGGCCCTCGATCCGCTCGACGGTGACGCGCAGGTCGTAGAGGCGCATCTCGGTCATGGGAGGCCCAGCATAGGAGCTTCCTCGGAGCCACAGCTTGAGCGTTTGAACGCGGGTTTGCTGAGGCTCGCTTCGCTGGACGACAGCGTTCTCCCTCCGCTGGTGGAGCAAGTGCTCGGCGGCGACGAGCTCGGCTCGGGTTGTAGATGGTTACGCTCTGTCGTCTGAGCGACCCCTATGAGCGAGCGGTCGACGAGCGCCTTTGATGGCTTCTGACAGCGCAGTCCTGAGAGGACTCGAGCCCCGCGCGTTGTGGCGGCACTTCGACGAGTTGACAAAGATCGCCCGTCCGTCGCGTCACGAGGAGCCGGTGATCGAACACGTTCGCGCGTGGGCCGCCCGCAACGGGTTCGAGCTTCGCCACGACGCGGCACGGAACCTCGTCGTCCGCGTGCCGGCCACCGCGGGTCGTGACTCGGCGCCGGCTCTTGTCCTGCAGGGTCATCTAGACATGGTGTGCGAGCGTCTGCCGGATAGTCCCAACGATCCGGCCGAGGGCAGAATCTCGCTCGTTCGCGACGGCGACTGGCTGAGCGCCGACGGGACGACGCTCGGCGCGGACGACGGTGTCGGCATCGCGGCGATGATGGCGCTGGCCGAGGACGAGTCGTTGCCGCACGGACGGCTGGAGCTGCTGATGACGGTCAACGAGGAGGTCGGTGGCCCGGGCGAGGGAGCGAGCGGGCTGGACCCTTCCCTCATCAGCGGGGCCATGCTGCTGAACCTGGACAGTGAGGAGGACGGCACGCTGACAGTCAGCTCTGCGAGTAGCACCGACACATCGATGAGGGTCGAGAAGCCACGCGAGGCGCGCGAGGCGAGCGCGGTGACGCTGTCGGTGTCCGTGAGCGGAGGTCTCGGCGGGCATTCCGGCACCGACATCGCCCGCGGCCGCTCGAACGCGATCAAGGTGCTCGGGCTCACGCTGCGCGCGGCGCTCGCCGTCGCGCCGTTCCGGCTCGTCTGCCTGCAGGGCGGCAAGAGCTGGAACGCCATTCCCCGAGAGGCAATGGCGCTCTGCTCGCTGGCACCCGAGCGAGAAGCCGCCTTCCGTGCCGCCGCCGAGACGGCAGTCGCGGCAGTCAGGGACACCTACGCGAAGACCGATCCCGGTGTCACCGTGACCGTCGCGGGCGCGGCCGAGGCGCCGGACGCTTGGACGGAAAACGGGACCCGGAGCGTGCTCGATCTCGTTGCGGTCGTGCCGAGTGGGCCGCTGGCGATGAGCCCGGACTTCGAAGGACTTGTCGAGACGAGCACATCGGTCGGCCAGGTGGCCACCTACGGAGCGACGCTCACGCTGCACAGCCTCTCGCGCTCGTCCAACGACTCCGCGCTTCCCGACGTGATTGCAGCCCTCGACGCCTCCGCGCGGCTGGCCGGGGGCTCGCTCGCGATCGGCCAGGTGGACCCCGGCTGGCGACCCAACCTCGAATCGCCTGCCCTCGCCGTTTCCCGCCGCGTCTATGAGCGGCTGTTCGGCAAGCCTCCGATCGTCACGGCGGTGCACGCCTGGCTCGAGACCGCAGTGATCGGCGAGAGGGTTCCCGGCCTGGACATGCTCGCCTTCGGCCCACAGATCGAAGCGCCGCACTCACCCGACGAGCGCGTCAGTATCGCGACCGTCGAGCGCTTCTGGCAGCTGCTCGCAGGCGTCGTCGACGAGCTCTCAGCCGCCTGAAGCCAAGCCCACCGCAAGGTAGACGTCACCGGGCCGGGAGTTCCCCGGCCCGGCTAGTGACGCCTGGAGGGAAAAACGTGGATCCGACTCGCCGGGGCTTCAGAGAAGCCTGAGCCACGAGCCGGATCCGCTGCTACGCAGCTCTTTCTAGACGCTCTTCGACGCGCGCCCGGGCGACGATGTGGTCGCGGTCACCGAAGCGGAGGGCCGCCTTCAGCGCGCGCTCGTCATCCCAGAGGTGCTCGAGGCGCTCGCTCAGACTCTTGAGCTCTGCGGCCAGGGCGGGGTCGTAACCCTGAGACAGGGCGTGCCACAGCTCGGCCCGCCGCTCGCTGGTCTGCTCGATCTCTTCGTGAATATGGGTCAGGGTCATGTTGGGTTAAACGAGCTCAGGGTCGGCCTCATTCCCGGGGGCCGACGAAGAAAACAACGATCACAATCACCCCGACGACGGCCGCCGCGACCGCGATCCAGTTGAGGGCGGTGATCACCCGTAGCCGAGCTCGTCCAGGCGATCCTCGTCGATCCCGAAGTAGTGGGCGAGCTCGTGGAGGACCGTGATCCGGATCTCCCGCTCGAGGGCCGCGGGGTCGTCCCCGAACTCCTCCAGCAGCGGGCGGCTGTAGATCGCCACCCGAGCCGGGAGGTACGGCGGCTCGTCGAAGAGCCCGAAGAGATCCGGCTCCTCAGGGTTCTCGTCCTCGACGACGACTGCGACGTTTCTCAGGCCGACGGCGAGGTCCGGCGGGAGAGCGTCCAGGGCGCGCCGGACATGCTCCTCGAAGTCCGCCATCAGTACGCGGGCCGGAGCGGGGGACGGGTCGCCACGAGATGGACGGTTACGACCCCGAAGACGAAGCCGCCGATGTGAGCGAAGAATGCGACCCCGCCGCCCGCATCCGGCTGCACCAGCGAAAACCCGCCCTGCCAGAGCTGGATCAAGAACCAGAAACCGATGAAGAAAACGGCCGGCAGCTCCTGGAAGAAGATGAGGAAGAAGAAGATCGCCGTCAGGACTCGTGCGTTCGGGAGCAGCACGATATAGGCGCCCAGGACGGCCGCGATCGCCCCGCTCGCGCCGATGTTCGGGATGCTCGCGTCCACGGTGGAGCCGGCCGCCAGCGTCACGATTGTCTGGGCAGCCGTCGCGGCAAGGCCGCCCGCGATGTACCAAAGGAAGAAACGGACCCTGCCGAGGGCGTCCTCGACGTTGTTCCCGAAGATCCACAGAAAGAGCATGTTGAAGGCGATGTGGGCCCACCCGCCGTGCATGAACATCGACGTGAACACATTCTCGTACCACGGGATCTGGGCCTGGAGCGCGTCGCCCGTGCAAGGCCCGTCCACCTTGCACGGGTAGTAGCCGTAGTGGATGACGTCCGTGTTGACGGGAGTGCCGGTGACCTCCCAGAGCCACACGAGCACGTTGGCGGTGATGATCCCGACGGTGACGACCGGGAACGTCCGCGTCGGGACGTTGTCGCGGAGGGGCAGCACTTCGGGTTCCTTACCGCCTCAGTAGAGCCATAGGCGCTTTCCGGCGCGTCGCGGGAGTGGGGATCTGCGCTCGACGATCCTACTCTGCGACCAACTTGACAATCAGAGGCTAAGGTTTTATTCTGGCTGCATCATCAAGCAACGAAAGGAGGAGGAATGGCCACGTTGGTTCGTTGGGAGCCCTTTCGCGAGATCGCGAGTCTCCAGAACGAGATGAGCCGTTTCATGAACGGCCTCCTCGAGGGAAGCGGTCGCACGAATCAGGCCTGGGTGCCCGCGCTCGACGTCTGGGAGACGGAGTCCGAGATCGTCTACGCGCTCGACCTGCCGGGCGTCCCGGAGGACAGGATCTCCGTGGAGCTCGACGACGGCGCGTTGACCATCAATGCCGAGCGTGACCGTACCGAGGAACAGTCGGACGAGCGGTTCTATCGCTTCGAGCGTCGCTTCGGCACGTTCTCGCGCACCTTCGGCGTGCCGCAGGGTGTGAGCGAGAAGGACGTCTCGGCCGACTACGACGACGGTGTCCTCGAGGTTCACGTGCGAAAGCCGGAGCAGCCGAAGCCGAAGCGAATCCAGGTCGGCTCTGGCGCAGGCGCCACGATCGAGGGCAAGTCCGAGCAGAAGTAACTCCTCTCCCAAAGGAGGACGAGAGGGCGGCGAGAGCCGCCCTCTTTCGTTTCCGCCTCCGTAGACTCTCGCCCCTGCGTTGTGACCTCCTGATCCGCGGCGGGACGATCTACGACGGGCGAGGCGAACCGCCGTACGAGGGCGACGTCGCCGTGAGCGGCGACAGGATCGCGGCGGTGGGCCCACTCGGCGACTGGCACGCGCGCGAGGAGCTCGACGCCGCCGGGCTTGCCGTCGCTCCCGGCTTCGTCAACATGCTCAGCTGGGCGACCGAGTCGCTCCTTGCGGACGGCCGCGCGCAGAGCGACGTGCGGCAAGGCGTCACGCTCGAGGTGATGGGCGAAGGCTTCTCGATGGGCCCGCTCACCGAGGAGATGAAGGACGAGCTCGAAACGCAGTCGCTGCTCGGGCTCGAGGTCGAATGGACGACCCTGGGCGAGTATCTGGAGCATCTCGAGCGAAGCGGCGTCGCACCGAACGTGGCGTCGTTTGTCGGCTCCGCGACGGTGCGCGAGCACGAGCTCGGCGCCGAGGACCGTCCGCCCGACGCGGAGGAGCTCGCGCGGATGCAGGAGCTCGTGCGGCAGGCGATGCGGGAAGGCGCCGTCGGTCTCGCCGCGGCGCTCGTGTACGCGCCCGCCTTCTACGCGGCCACTGACGAGCTCGTCGCACTCGCGCGTGCGGCCGGCGAGCTCGGAGGGATGTACATCACACACCTGCGCAGCGAGGGCAACGGCCTGCTCGAAGCGTTGGACGAGCTCTTCACGATCACGCGCGAGGCCGGCGTCCGTTCCGAGATCTACCACCTCAAGGCGTCCGGCCGCTCGAACTGGCACAAGCTCGAGGCGGTCGTCGAGCGGGTAGAGCAGGGACGGCGCGACGGCCTGGTCGTGACGGCGGACATGTACACGTACACCGCGGGCGCGACCGGGCTGGACGGCGCGATGCCGCCGTGGGTGCAGGAGGGAGGCTTCGAAGCGTGGCGCGCCCGTCTGGAGGATCCGGACGTCCGCTCGCGGGTCGAGCGCGAGATGACGAGCGACACGAACGAGTGGGAGAACATGTTCCTCCTCGCCGGGCCTGACAACATGCGCTTGCTCGCGTTCAAGAACGAGCGCCTGCATCCCCTAACGGGGAAGACTCTGGAAGAGGTCGCCCGCGAGCGACAGACGAGCCCTGCCCGCGCTGCGATGGATCTCGTCGTCGAGGACGGGACGCGGGTCGCGACCGCCTACTTCACGATGTCCGAGGAGAACGTCCGCCGAGAGATCGGGCTGCCGTGGGTCAGCTTCTGCTCTGACTCGTCGGCGCCAGCCGCGGAAGGCGTGTTCCTCCAGTGGAGCACGCACCCGCGCGCATACGGCACGTTCGCGCGTCTGCTCGGCAAATATGTCCGCGACGAGAAGGTGATTCCGCTCGAAGAGGCGGTCCGCAAGCTCACATCGCTTCCTGCGCGCAACCTCCGCCTCGTCGACCGCGGCGTCCTCGTGCCGGGTTCCTTCGCCGACATCGTCGTCTTCGATCCCGACCGGATCCAGGATCACGCGACGTATGACGACCCGCATCGGTACGCAACCGGAATGCATCACGTCGCCGTCAACGGAACGCTCGTCCTTCGCGGCGGAGAGCACACCGATGCCCTTCCCGGTCGAGTCGTCCGCGGGCCCGGCTGGAGCTCAGCCGGCGCGCGCTGACCCGACCGTCCTCAGACCAGCGCTGTTTCCAGCAGTCCCTTCTCGGCGAGCACGTGCTCGAGCGTCGGCTCGCCCATCTCCTGGAGCTTGTACGTGACCCGAAGGGCCGGCTTGTCGAGCTCGATCAGGCGCCGCAGGTCGATCGGCGTCCCGATCAGCACGAGGTCGGCGTCGGAGCGGGCGATCGTCTCGCGGAGGTCCTCCATCTGGTTCCGGCCGTAACCCATCGCGGGCAGGAGTTGACCGACGCTCGGATACTGCTCGAACGTCTCCGCAATCGACCTGACGGCGAACGGCCGCGGGTCCACGAGCGCGGCCGCGCCGTGCTGCTTCGCGGCCAGAACGGCGGCGCCGTAGGTCATCTCGCCGTGCGTCAACGTCGGGCCGTCTTCGATTGCAAGCACGCGCTTGCCGCGGATCTGCTCGACGTCCCCTTCGACCTCGAACGGGGACGCGGCCAGGACGATCCGCGCGTTGGCGTTGTGCTCGTGGATCGAGCCGAGCACCGCCTCGATCCCCTCCTGCGGAGCGCTGTCGATCTTGTTGACGACGCAGACGTCTGCCATGCGCAAGTTCGTCTCGCCCGGGTGGTAGCGCAGCTCGTGACCGGGGCGGTGCGGATCGACGACGACGATGTGCAGGTCCGGCTTGACGAACGGTGTGTCGTTGTTGCCGCCGTCCCAGAGGATCACGTCCGCCTCCTGTTCGGCGGCGCGGAGGATCCGCTCGTAGTCGATCCCCGCGAACACGAGGTTTCCCTCCGCCAGATGCGGCTCGTACTCCTCGCGCTCCTCGATCGTCGCGTCGGCGGCGTCGAGGTCCTCGTAGCGCTCGAAGCGCTGGACCGCCTGCGCCGCGAGGTCTCCGTACGGCATCGGGTGGCGCAGCACCGCGACGCGCTTGCCGGCGTTTCTGAAGATCGCGGCGACCTTGCGCGTCGTCTGGCTCTTTCCGGAGCCGGTACGGACCGCGCAGATCGCGACCGACGGCTTCGGCGTGACGAGCATCGTGTCGTGCGGCGAGATCAGGTGGAACGACGCGCCGGCCGCAAGCGCGCGCGAGCCGATGTGCATGACGTGCTCGTGCGTCACGTCGGAGTAGGCGAAGACGACGGAGTCGATCTCGTGCTCGCGCACGAGCTCCTCGAGCGCGGACCCCGGGAGGATCGGGATTCCTTCCAGATAGAGAGATCCTGCGAGCTCGGCGGGATACCGCCGGCCGTCGATGTTCGGAATCTGTGTCGCGGTAAAGGCAACGACCTCGTAGTCGGGACGATCGCGGTAGACGAGGTTGAAGTTGTGGAAATCCCGGCCGGCCGCGCCGGCGATCAGGACCCGAGTCCGTGCCATGTATAGAGCTTATTCACTCTCGAGGACGTCAGGCCTGGCCTGACGGCCAGTCCTCAGGAGAGGAGCTCGCGCACGCGGTCCCCGACAGCCTCCATCTCGAGCGTGGCGCCTGTGACCTCCTGAAGCAGCTCCTCGGCGCGCATCTTCTGGCCTTCGCTCCAGAGCTCCCGTAGCAGCGAGCCGGCGCCGCGACTCGCAAACCACCTCGAGCCGAACTTCTCCTTCAGGAACGCCCGTAGCTGCGCCTCCAACGCCCACGCTCGCAGGTAGGACGAGACGTAGAAGCCGGAATCGATGTCCGCGAGGTAGTTCGCCGGCGTGGCCTCGATCTTTACTGCGTCCGACAGCAGCTCGACGTAGCGATTGCGCATGGTGGTGACGTCCTCGGCCGCGTGGAACTCGAGCTCGTAAAGGAGCTTCGCGCTGTATCGGCGCACGAAGTAGAGGAGCTCCGTCGCGCCCTCCGCCGCGAACTCCGTCGGCCGTGCGAAATCGAGCCGCCGCGTGAGCCACTCGGGCTCGTCGATCAAGTGGTCCATGAGCATCGCCCAGCCCTCGGTGACCGCGTTGTCGCCGAGGCGCTTCTCTTCCATCGGGAGGTCGCGCGAGGTGTGCGCGTAGTGCTCCGTGTGGCCGGCTTCGTGAAAGAGCGCATGCCAGTCGTCTGCCCCCCCGATCGGCTGGATGACGAGGACGACTCGGTCGGGCACCTCGATCGGGGCGCAGAACGGGCGCGGGCTCTTGTTCGGACGCTGCTCGAGATCGAGCGTGACGTTGTCCTGCGACCGCAGGTCGACGCCGAGATCGGCGAGCGTGGACTCGAGGGCGGGCAACATCCGGTCGGCCGCAAACATCGAATCCCACCCCGGTGCTCGAAAGAGGCGCGGGACGTCGTATCGCTCCGCCTCGTCGAGGGAAACGCCGACGCGCGACCGGAGCAGCTTGTCCGCGTTCGTCTCGTACAGCCGCTCCGTCGAATCGAGGAGCGCGCGGCATTGCTCGGCGAGGTCGTCGAGGGCCGACGAGGGCAGCGCCTTTCGATACAGCTCGAGATAGCTCGCGAAGTCGAGCTCGCGGGCACCTCGCTGCACGATCTGGGCGGCTTCGAGATGCAGCGGGTTCATCTGCTCGTCGAGGATCTCGTTCGAACGCGCGTCGAGCTCGCGGCGCTTGTTGCGGTCGGGCTCGTTCGCGATCGTCGGCCGCACCATCCGGAACGGAATCCGCTCTCCGTCGAGCTCGATCTCGAGCTCGGCCTCGAGCTCGGCGAGGCGCTCTGCGTGGTCGCGAGTCAAGTCTCCGAAGTACCCCTCGCAGGCAAAGCGCCACAGCTCGCGCACGCGCGAGCCGCCGTTGACCGCGAGGCCGATGGACTTCACTTGCCCGAGCTCAGTCAGGCCTGCGTGACGCTCGTAGATCGGTGCGAGGTCGAACGTCTCCTTCAGCCCGGCGTAATGGAGATAGAACTCCTCGTCGAGCTCGGCCATGAAGCGATCCGCGTCCTCGCGGTACGCATCGAGCTCCCGGTCAGAGGGCGGGGTCGCCGGCATCGGTCTCGTAGGATACGGACCCGTGCGCGAAATTCGGCTGAAGACCGACCGCCGGACGCAGCTCGTGGACATCACGCGCCAGGTGCAGGCGGCGATCGGCGCGCCGAACGGAGCTGCGGCCGCGCTCGTCTACGTTCCGCACACGACGGCCGGCGTGACGATCAACGAGCACGCCGACCCGGCCGTCGCCCGCGACCTCGAGGCTGCGCTCGAGAAGGTCGTCGACGACGGCTGGGACTGGAAGCACATCGAGGATCCCGACGGCCCGAACGCACCGTCCCACATTCGCGCCTCGTTGATGAGCCCTCAGATCCTCGTCCCGCTCGACGAAGGCAAGCTCGCGCTCGGGACGTGGCAGGGAATCTTCTTCTGCGAGTTCGACGGCCCGCGTGACCGCAAGGTCTACGTCACTGCGCTGAAGTAGCGCCCCAGCCTTCCCAGGGCGGCGTGCGTCCGGGCGCCGTTCCCCAGTAGTCGTGCTGGTCGACGACGCGTCCGTCGTCGTCGAAACGCAGCCACGACGTTCCCGCGAGCGAGACGTCTTCGCCGTTCTCGACTACGACGGCCCACCATTCGATCGCGGCGGTCTCGCCGACGACGAGCGGCTCGCCCATCCAGACCTCGGGCTCGCCCTCTTCTTCGCCGTACGCCCAGGCCGCGTATTCGAGCGGCGGCTGCGTGTCACGGAAGGGATGCGACCGGAACCTCGCGTCCTCCGAGTAAACCGGCCGCAGGAGCTCCGGATCTTTCGCGCGCCACGACCGCGTCCATGCGTCGATCCAGGCGCGGGCGGCGGCGTTCGCGTCCACGCCGCCGATCGTACGGGTTCCCGCACCAAGACACACCAGCAAGCCTCCTTCTTTACGTGGGCGCCCGGTGCGACGGTCTTCAGACAACTGCGCAACTTTCTCAGGAGGCTGAAACGTGAAGACCGAAGCGCTCGTGCTCCCGCACGAGCCGAACTGGAACGGAGCGCGCCGCGCCTGGAACCTTGCGGTTGACCAGCGGCCCGCGGCCGTCGCATTGCCCGAGTCGGCCGAAGACGTGGCTGCGGTCGTGCGTTGGGCTCGCGCGCGCGGTCTCCGGATCGCCCCGCAGGGCACCGGCCACGCAGCCGGAGCGATGGGCTCGCTGGCGCACACCGTCCTCGTGAAGACGGAGCGGATGCGCGGCGTCGAGATCAATCCCGAGCGGCGCGTCGCGCGCGTCGATGCAGGCGTCGTGTGGCAGGAGGTCAGCAAGGCGGCCGCGGAGCACGGCCTTGCTGCGCTCGCCGGCTCTTCATCGGACGTCGGCGTCGTCGGCTACACGCTCGGCGGGGGCATCAGCTGGCTCGGGCGTCGCTACGGGCTCGCCGCGAACAACGTCGTCGCCGTCGAGCTCGTAAACGCGGACGGAGAGCATGTTCGCGTGGACGCGGACCACGAGCCGGAGCTCTTCTGGGCGCTGCGCGGCGGCGGTGGTTCGTTCGGCATCGTCACGGCGCTCGAGTTCTCGCTCTTCCCGGTCAGCGAGGTGTATGCCGGGATCCTCTTCTTCCCGCTCGAGCGCGGCCGTGAGGTGCTGCGGGCATGGAGGCGGTGGGTCGAGGACGTTCCGGACGCGGTGACGTCGGTTGGGCGCTTCTTGCAGTTTCCGCCGGTCCCCGCCATCCCCGAGCACCTGCGCGGCGGGTCGTTCGTCGCCATCGAGGCCACGTGCCTGCTCCAGGCAAGCGAGGCGGACGAGCTGCTGAGGCCTCTCCGCGACGTCGGTCCCGCGATGGACACCTTCGCGACTATCCCGATCGAGCAGCTCCGGCACCTGCACATGGATCCGGAGCATCCCGTGCCGGGCGTCGGCGACGGGATGCTCTTGGACGACTTCCCGGCGGAAGCGATCGACGCCATCGTGGCCGCAGCCGGCACCGAGTCCCGATCGCCACTCTTGTCGGTCGAGGTCCGCCACCTCGGCGGCGCCCTTCGACGAGCCGACGCCAGCCACGGGGCCCTTGCTTCGATCGAGGCCGGGTTCGCAATGTTCGCGGTCGGCACTGCCATGACTCCCGAGATGGGCGCAGCCGTCAAGGCGCACCTGGAGGTCCTCCAGTCGGTGCTCGCAAGGTGGGACGCCGGACGCGACTACCTCAACTTCACGGAGCGGCGCGTGCGCGGCGAGCGATTCTACGGCGACCTGACGCATCGCCGACTGCAGGCGGTGAAGTCCGAGGTCGACCCGGAGGACGTCTTCCGGTCGAACCATCCGATCCGGCTGCCGGCCAGGCGCCTTCGGAAGGTTGCGTAACTCGCATTAACCTGGTCCTTCGTGGCGGCACCCGTCGCGAAGGACCAGGAGCTCGAGCTCACGATCGACCGGCTCGCGTACGGCGGCAACGGCGTCGCGCGGTTGAACGGATTCGTAGTTTTCGTTCGCCGGGGGCTGCCGGGTGACACGGTGCGGGCGCGCGTGACGAAGGTGCAGCGGCGACATGCCGAGGCACTTGCGACGGAGGTCGTGAAGCCGAGCCCGCTGCGAGTCCCGGCACCGTGCGCGCACTATCCGGCGTGCGGCGGCTGCCGCTTCCAGGATCTGGCGTACGAGACGCAGGTCGAAGCGAAGCACGAGCAGGTCGCGGACGCCCTGCAGCGCATCGGCGGCGTTTCGGAGCCCGCGCTCGAGCCGATCGTCCCGGCCGAGGAGATCTTTCACTACCGCAACAAGCTCGAGTACTCGTTCACGCAAGTCGACGACGGGCCCGCGCTCGGCTTCCACATGGCCGGCCGCTGGGACGAGGTGCTCGAGATCGAGAAGTGCTGGCTCACGACCGACCTCGGGAATGCGATCCGGAATGCCGTTCGCGACTGGGCACGCGGCGACCGGCTCGTCGCCTACGACCAGGCCGAGCACACCGGCTACCTGAGGCATCTCGTCGTGCGCGAGGGACGGAACACGCACCAGGTGCTCGTCCAGCTCGTGACCGCGCCCGGCGAGAAGTTCGACACCGGCGGCTTCGTCGATACGCTCCGGCAGTTCCCTGAGGTGCGGTCGATCCACTGGGCGGCCAACGAGACCGAGGCCGAGGTGACGAACCTCCCGACCGAATTGCTGTGGGGAGACGAGGCGATCGAGGAAGAGTTGTGCGGGCTGCGCTTCCGCGTCCGGCCGAACGCATTCCTGCAGACGAACACGAAGATGGCGGAGCGGCTCTACGAGATCGCGCGCGAGTACGCCGCGCTGACGGGCGGCGAGACGGTGTACGACCTCTACTGCGGCATCGGGGCGATCGGTCTCGTCCTCGCCGGTGAGGCTCTCACCGTCTGGGGCATCGAGGTCTCCGAGGAGTCGGTGGCGTGCGCGCTGGAGAACGCGGAGCTGAACGGGATCGGCAACGCGGCCTTCTTCGCGGGCAACGTCGGCCAGTCGCTCCGCGACCTGCACGCTCGCAGCGGCGACCCCGATGTCGTGATCGTCGACCCGCCGCGTGCAGGGCTTGCCGGCAAGGCGCTGAAGCGGCTCGGAGAGATCGGCGCTCCCCGCGTCGTCTACGTCAGCTGTAACCCCACGACGCTCGCCGGCGACGTCAAGCGTCTGCGCGACGACTACGGCTACAGGCTTCGCCGGACGCGGCCGGTCGACCTGTTCCCGCATACGCCGCACGTCGAGAGCGTCTCGCTGCTCGAGCTGTCCTGAGCGTCGTTCAGGCGTGAATGACCGGCTCTTGCGGCCGCGGATCCGTGGGGAACGTCACGTGCTCGCCGCGGGCGATTCGCGTCGCCGTCCAGGCGACGACCGCTGCATCGAGGACGTCATCCGCGCCGACGAGACCCGCGTCGAGCCGATACGGGATCTGAATGCCCACATCGGCCAGCAGCCGCAGCCTCTGGTGCTGCCCGTTCCACGTCCGCTTCGCGAAGGCGATCGGCCCGCCGGCGAGCACCGCGAACGACACCTCCGGGTGCACCTCGTGCAAGCGCGGGTCGCGGACGCGGGCGACGTCGAGGATCGCGGTTCGCAGCGCCCACGCCTGTGCGGACGTGTCGGGCGCAACCTCTCGCGCGGCGCTGTACGTCGGACACTCCAGAGCCGCCCGAGTCGGCGTGAAGAACACGCTCGACCGTCTCGCCCCGACGGCCGCCCGGGCTTCGACATCCGCACGTCTGCGTACGCCCGGCTCCGGGAGGCCGATCGGAACGTCGACTCCGAACACCTTTGCTCGCGGGAAGCGTTCGAGCAAGGCGGGGAAGCGGCGTTCGAACGCCGCGTCCGTGAACCCGCCGTCCTCGAGGGCGACCGCGATCCAGCCGCCGCGCGCGGCGTCAACTCCGATCGTCAGCACGGCGCCGCAGCTGTTTCCAGATCAGGTTGCAGTTCGGCAGGAGGAAGCCCACCGCAAGCAGCGGCAGGGCGGGCAAGCCGCCCAGCTCGCGCCATACGGCGATGGCGAGCGTCGCGCCGAAGGACAGCGTCATCAGCAGCCAGGTCAGACCGGTGCGGAGGTGGAAGCGCGCGGTCGCGGCTAGGAACAGCGCGAAGAAGAGGAGGTCCGGCAGACCGAGGTTGGCGGCGTTGGGCTGCCCGGGGATCGGGAACGCGAACGAGAAGTTGGTGAAGACCTCGCGGTGCTCCGTGACGATCACCTTCGTCGGCCCGCGCCAGACCGAGTAGGCGTCGACCCATGGCACGATCAGCGACACGAGCACGACCCAGGAGAGCGCCTCGAAGTAGCTGAGAAACGCAAACCCGACCGCCGTGACGCCGAAGAGCTTGGAGAAGTTCTCGAGTGTGCTCAGGCCGACGAGATGGAAGACGAGCGCCAGCAAGCCGAGGACGACGGCGGCCAAGACCGACCAGCGCCAGTGCCAAAGCGGCAGGACCAGGAGCACGAGCGCGAAGCAGGCGGGGATGAGGACGAACGAGAGAAACGCGATGTCCCACCAGGTCGACGCCTCCCACAGCCGATCGTGGAACGCGTAGTAGAGCCCGAGCCCGACCCCTAGCCCTAGTAGGGCGGCAGCTCGGCCCACCAGGTGCCGAGTGGCTTGAACGCCTTCCAAAACCGGGTCTTGGCGCGGGCTTCGTCGAGTGACGCATCGATGTCCGGTACGACGAGCGCTTCGGTCGTCGCGGTGAATCGCTGCAGCTCGCCGGGCTTGTACTCGAGTGAATCAGCAAGCGGGAATTCCACCGAATTGAGGAACGCCGCCGTGCCCTCGCCCATCGGCACGATCAGCTTTGGCTGGACGATGTGGAGCTCCCGTGTCAGAAACGGCCGTGACTCGTCCTCTTCACCCGTGGCGAACTTCAGGCAATTCGTTCCGTACACGGACATCGGGTCGACGTGCAGCCGCTGCAGGGACTTGAGGACCGCTTTCCCTGCGCGGCCGTAGAAGGCGACGCCCTCCTGCACCTCGGCCGGCTGCGGCCGGTACTTCAGCAGCATCACGTCGGCGAGGGGGTGGCCGGACCCGACGACGGGGACGCGCGCGCCGCCCACCTTCGCCATCTCGTCTGCCAGCTCGTTGATCTCGACGATCGCCTTCTTGAGGTACTTCTCGTAGATCTCGTCAGTCACCGGCACGCGAGGAACCTTTCGGGACTAGCGAACCCGTTCCTTGGCCTGGGCCATCCACTTGAGAGATTGCAGGTAGACGAGCGACCTCGGCCGGCGCAGAACCTGCGCCGATCGGAGACTGAGCATGAACTCCTCCGGGCCGTCGAAGGCGCGCATCCGCATCGCGCCGGTGCCGAGACCCTGGAGCACGTGTGCGTCCGAGCCCGCGCCCATCGTCAGGTTGTACTTGCGCGCGAAGCGCAGCGCCTCGTCGTTGTAGGCCTCGAAGAGCAGGCGCGCGTTGTAGACCTCGAACACGTCGATGTCGCGGAGATGCCGCTGCAGTGTCGCCGCATCGGGGATCGAGTGCATCCGGTCGAATGGATGCGGCAGGTAGACGAGGCCGCCCTGGTCCTTGATCGCGGCGATCGTCTCCTCGAACGAGAGCCCGCCCGGGATCTCCTCGCGCAGGAACAGGCCGATCACCTCGCCCTGGCCGTCGGTCTTGACCTCCTCGCCCTGGATCACGATCAGGTCGTGGTCGCGCGCGAGCTCGACCGTCTCGAGCGCGCCGCCGAACACGTTGTGGTCGGTGACGGCGATCGCGTCGAGGCCGCTTCCTTCGGCGTACATGATCAGATCGGCCGGGTCGACCGCGCAGTCGTGCGACCAGCTCGTGTGGAGATGGAGGTCGCAGAGAATCCACGGCCGGTCCGCGAGCGGGTCGCCGTCCTGCCGGGGAGCATGTCGTCTCCTCGTGAGAGAGCCGTACAGCTCGTCGAGCCTGCCGGCCACCCCCGCGAAGCTCTGTGTCGATACCTCGGCGCGCGCTGCGTCGGCGCGGCGCCGCCGATAGTCGTCGTCCTCGGCGAGCCGAGCCGTCTCGGCGCCGGCGAGCTCCGGCTGGATCGTGGTACCCGCGGGAGAGGCGAGGGCGCACCCCGCGGCGGCCGCCTCGAGGCGGACACGCTGCAGGCCGGCGAGCGCGGGGACGAAGATCTGCGCCTCGCGCAGCAGCTCCGCCCGGGAGGCGCCGTCGCGCGCGGTGCGCACGTGCACGCGGTCGCGGAGCTTCCGCGTGATCGTCGGCCGTCCCGCGAGCGGCTTCGTCCGCAGCAGCGTCAGCTCCCATCCCGCGAGGCCATGGAGCTCGTGGAAGACGCCGCGCGCGAGCGCGCGCTCGTTCGGGCGCCATTCGAGCACGATGAGATTGCGTTTGCCCGCGGGAGCGAACAGCTCGAGGTCGACGCCCTCGGAGAGCACGCGGTACTGGCCGGGAAAGCGGAGCGCCGCTGCCTCGGCGGTCCTCTCGGTCGACGCCACAAGCGCGTCGAGACGCGCCAGCAGCCGGTCCCGCTGCGAGCGGCCGGGCGGGTAAGCCAGGCGCTCGGGCGAGAAGAACGAGGCGACGGTCAGCGCCTGAGCATCCCGCAGCGCGAGGTACGAGAGCGACGGAAGCCCGGGCTCGAAGCCGTGGACGACGTCGAAGCGCCCGAGCGCGAGGGCGAGCGAGAGGTTCGCGCGCGCGCCGACCGGAACGCCGATCCGGCTGCGGCGCGAGATCGGGAGCGCCGGGCCGAGGACGACGAGCTCCGCGTCGAGCCCGTCCAGCAGCGCTTTCCGGCCGGCGGTGAGATCACGCGCACGGTTGGACGAGGCGAGGATCGTCACGGAGTGGCCGAGAACGCGCAGCTCTCGCGCAATTCCCGCAACGTGCTCGTTCACGTCGTGAGGCTGCGACCACGCGAAGGGCGTGACCAGGCAGATGCGGAGGCCCACGCTGCGAGTGTAGTGAGAAGGGCCCGGCCGGACGTTCGCGGCCGGGCCTCCTCTCAGCTCGAACTAGCGGTCGTACGGATGATCGAACGTCTGCGGCGCCCGGATCGCGATGACGTGACTGATTTTCGGGGCCTCAGCCTGCACCGACAGGTACAGGAGGTGGTTGTCGTTCGAGAACCACGGACCTGTGGGCTCGTCGGCGGTCTGAGCGAACAGGATCAGGTTCGATGCACCCTCTTCGCCGCGCGGGAGGACCCACACCTGGTTGACGTTCCCCGTGTTGCCACGTGCGAAGTCACTCGCGCTGTGGTCCTCCATGATGAACAGGTGACCTGCGTCGGTGTACCGCAGGTTGTCCGGCCGGCCGAGCCGTCCGAAGTCGCCCTCGACGAGCGTGTACCCGTGCACGACGTCCTTGTTCAGGTCCGTGAGGACGAACACGCGCCCGGGATCTGCACCGGCGCCTGACTCGCTGAACGTCACGCTGTTACCGGTCGGACCCGAAACGATGCCCTCAGCCTTGGAGAAGCTGTTCGACGCCGTCGGCGGGCCCGCGAGAGCAACCATGTCGGCCTCCGGATTGAACGGATCGAGCGGGCCGACCCACGTCCCCGTGTTCGTGACGCGATTGAAGACGAGGCCGTAGAGGTTGCCGCTCGTCAGATCGTTCGCGCGATCCGGGACGAACTTGTACATGTACTGGTTGTTGCCGCGGTCGTCAGTGAGGACCCACGCCTTGCCGACGTGCGCCTCCTGTTCGTGGCTGAACCAGCCCATGCCGGTCGCGCGCGTCTGCCGACCGGTCGCCGGTTCGATCTCCCAGACCCATCCCGATTGCTTCAGAGGGTCGACGACGAACGGAAACTCCTCGTTGGTCAGGTAGGTGCCCCACGGCGTCCGCGCGCCGGCGCACAGGTTGTGGAGACCCGTCGTGATGAGCTCCTTCTCGAGCACGATCGTGCCGTCTTGCGCCAGCGTGATGCGTGAGACGGAGCCCCAACCGTTGGAGTCGTCGTCACCGGGAGTGCGCTCCGTCACGTGGCACTTCCCAGCATCACCCTGGAACGGATCGCGCGGATCCGTGAGCTCATGATTGCTGAGCAGCCAGTAGCCGCCGCCGGGCCGCGAGAACACGACGTTCGCATCCGGATCGTCCGGCATCTGCCAGGTCGTCCCGTCTTCTGTCGACTGCACTCCGGGCTCGCAGGCCCGGTAGAGGTCGGTGTACGTGTAGCCCGCTTGAAGGTCGATGACTCCCGCTGGATCGGTCACGAGCGCACTTGCAGCGGGGCTGGCGAACCCCGCCAGGCCGGCGATGACAAGGCCGAGCAAAAGCGCGGCCGAAACCGCAAGTCGTTGTTTCAAGCTGATCTCCCCCTCCCCTGTGGTATTGCCGCCGGGGATTGTGACACAGCGCCGAACGGCTCAGGGAGGGAGGTCGTGGCCGCGACGGACGCCACGGCCACGACGAGCGGCGGCACCTCAGCGCGCGGCCGCGCTCTCCTTGACCTGCTGCCGCGCGTTGTCGCGGATGAACTTCTCGGTGGCGTCGTACGCCTCGTCGTCCGCCACCTGCCTGGGCGGCGACTTCATCAAGTACGAGCTCGGCCCGTCGAGGGCGCCGGCGACTTTGTTGTTGAGCGCGAGCTTCGCGAGCCGTACCGCGTCGATGACGATACCGGCCGAGTTGGGAGAGTCCCAGACCTCGAGCTTCAGCTCGATGTTCAGCGGCACGTCGCCGAACGAGGAGCCCTCCATGCGGATGTACGCCCACTTGCGGTCGGTCAGCCACGGCACGTAGTCCGACGGCCCCACGTGGACGTTCTCGGCGCCGAGGTCGTAGTCGAGCATCGACGTGACCGCGTTCGTCTTCGAGATCTTCTTCGATTCCAGCCGCTCGCGCTCGAGCATGTTCCGGAAGTCCGAGTTGCCGCCGACGTTCAGCTGCATCGTCTTGTCGAGCCGGACGCCGCGCTCGCGGAACAGCGAGGTGAGGACGCGGTGCGTGATAGTCGCGCCGACCTGGGACTTGATGTCGTCGCCGATGATCGGCACGCCCTTGTCCTCGAAGCGGCGCTGCCAGTAGGGCTCGCGTGCGATGAAGACGGGCATGCAGTTGACCATCGCGCAACCGGCCTCGAGGACCTGCTCCGTGTACCACTTGGTCGCAGCCTCGGAGCCGACGGGGAGGTAGTTCACGACGACGTCCGTCTTCGTGTCACGCAGGATCCCGACGACGTCGTCGGTCTCTCCCGGCGCCTTCTCGACCACCTCGGAGATGTACTTGCCGAGCCCGTCGTGCGTCATGCCGCGCGAGACGGTGATGCCGGTCCGAGGAACGTCCGCGAACTTGATCGTGTCGTTCGGGGCGGCCCAGATCGCGTCGGCCAGGTCTTTGCCAACCTTGTCCGCCGTGACGTCGAACGCCGCGGTGAACTCGACGTCACGGACGTGGTAGCCGCCGACGTCGACGTGCATCAGCCCCGGGACGAACTCGTCGTCCGGCGCGTCCTTGTAGTACTCGACCCCCTGCAGAAGTGAGTTGGCGCAGTTGCCGACGCCGATCAGCGCAACGCGCACGCGATCGTCGAGGCGCGCCTTCCCGTTCTGCTTACCGTTCTCCTGAGCCATTCGTTGAGCCTCCAAGCTGAATCAGTTGTCGTCGGACGTGCAGGATGCGCTGGACAACGGTCAGCCAGGCGGTGGCGGCGAGCAACGAGATGGCGGCGACGAGCAGCCAGATGCTGATCGGCGCCAGGACGAGCCCGGCGGTGATGACGACGACACGCTCGGCCCGCGAGCCGACGCCGACGTCCCCGCGGAGCCCCAGCGCCTCGGCGCGCGCACGCGTGTAGCTGACGAGGAGGGAGCCGGCGACCGCGCCAAAGGCGATCGCGAGAGCCACCGGGTGGTCGTGCCTATGGAACACGAGCGCGATTGCCCCGAGCATCGCGGCCTCGCCGATGCGGTCGGTCGTGGAGTCGAGAAACGCTCCGAATGGCGTCGTCTTGCCGCCCGCCCGCGCGAGCGCCCCGTCGAGGATGTCGAGAATCGACCCAACCACGAACAGCACCGCGCCGGCCCAGTAGAAGATCCAGGGATTGCGGTTCTCGAACAACACGACCACGGAGGCTGCGAGGCAGAGAGACACCCC
>JBKPDB010000118.1:0-8771 GCA_046727655.1 Actinomycetota bacterium | reverse complement strand
AGGCCTCGACGACATCGACGAGACGCAGCTCGGCCGCGTCGAGGCGATCATCCTGTCGATGACGCCGCACGAGCGCGCGCTGCCGCGCGTGATCGACGGCTCGCGGCGGAAGCGCATCGCAGCCGGCTCCGGGACGACCGTTGAAGAGGTCAACAGGCTGCTCGAGGCCCGCAAGCAGATGGAGAAGCTGATGAAGGGCATGAGCAAGGGCAAGATGCCCGACCTCGGCGCTGTCGGAGGGCAGGCGCCGGCTCAGATGGCCGGTGATGCGCAGCCGCGCACTCGGAAAGCGACGAAATCCAACAAGCGCAAGAAGCGACAGAAGAGCAGGAGGTAATCGTTTGGCAGTACGAATGAGGTTGACGCGCGTCGGGTCGAAGAAGAACCCGGTGTACCGCGTCGTCGTGGCCGACTCGCGTTCTCCGCGCGACGGCAAGTTCATCGAGATCGTCGGGCGCTACAACCCGCAGCAGGATCCTTCGCTGATCGAGTTCGACGAGGAGAAGGTGAAGGACTGGTTGAGGAAGGGCGCCCAGCCGTCGGGCACCGTCGAGCGGCTGCTGAAGGCGAAGAACCTCCGCTAGCTCCTACATGGCAGAGCTCCTCGAGTACCTCGCGCGCAGGCTCGTCGACGAGCCCGATGCCGTACGCGTCGAGCAGATCGAAGAGGAGGGCCTGCTGCTCCTGCGGCTGCATGTCGCGAAGGACGACGTCGGCAAGGTGATCGGACGGCAAGGACGCATCGCGCGGGCGCTGCGCACGATCGTCCGTGCCGGAAGCGTCCGGGAACGGCGGCGCCTGCAGCTCGAGATCGTCGATTGACGGTCGCTGCTCTCTACGACGTCCACGGCAACCTGCCGGCGCTCGACGCCGTCCTTGCGGACGTCGACGCCGACGTGATTTTCGTGGGCGGCGACTTCGTAGCGGGGCCGTGGCCCGCCGAGACGTTCGAGCGGCTGCGCGCGCTCGGCGACCGCGCCCGGTTCATCCGCGGCAACGCCGACCGCGAAGTCGTCGAGCCATCGCAAGAAGGGCGGAGCGGCGGCCCGCCGCCGGAGGTGATGCAATTCGTTCGCGAACGGCTCTCGCCCGATCAAACGGAGTTTCTGGCGAGCCTGCCGCTGACCGAGACGATCGCCGTCGAAGGCCTCGGCGACGTCCTCTTCTGCCACGCCACGCCGCGAAGCGACCAGGAGCTTCTCACGCGCATCAGCCCGGACGAACGCTGGCTCGCGGCGCTCGAGGGAGTGGCGGCGAAGGTCGTCGTCTGCGGCCACACGCACGTGCAGTTCGACCGGAGAATCGGCGACTACCGCGTCGTCAATGCCGGCAGCGTCGGCATGCCGTACGAGAAGGAAGTCGGTGCGTACTGGCTACGGCTCGGTCCGGACGTCGAGCTGCGGCGCACGCCGTGCGACGTACCGGACGTCGGCAGCACCGGGTGGCCGGAAGAGTGGCCGTCGGCGACGCCCGACGAGGCGACCGAGTTCTTCGAACGCGTTTCGCGTGAACGAGCCTGACCGGGTCGTCGTCGGCCGCGTCGGGAAAGGACACGGGCTCGACGGGTCGTTTGTCGTGGAGGACGCAAGCGACGATCCCGAGCGATTCGCCGTCGGGGCCGAGCTGTTCGTCGACGGGGAGGCCGCGAAGATCGTCGCCGCGAAGCACGCCGGCGGGCGGCCCGTGGTGCGGCTGGACCGCCGCCCGCGACGTGGCGCGCCCCTCGAGGTTCCTCGCTCGATGCTCCCGCCGACGGCAGAGGACGAGTACTACGTCTTCGAGCTGGTCGGACTGCGCGTCGACGAGGAAGGCGGCGACATGCTGGGAACGGTCGTCGACGTCGCGCCGGGCGTCGCCAACGACGTCCTCGAGCTGGACTCGGGCCTGGCGCTGCCGATGGTCGAGGACTGCGTGCAGGAGGTCGACCTCGAGGGCGGGCGAATAGTGGTTGCCACAGGTTTTTCCGACGCCCCCCGCTAACCTGGATCACTTGCCCTTGCAACTCGATGTCTTCACCCTCGTCCCACATGCCTTCGCCTGGCTGACAGAACAGCGGCCGGTCGCCGGCGTCCTCGGCACGGAGCTCGACCTGCGGCTCTTCTCCTACCGCGACACGACGCCGCTGCGCGCGGGGCAGGTTGACGACGAGCCCTACGGCGGGGGCGCGGGCATGGTGCTGCGCGTCGACGTCGTCGCGGCGGCGCTCGACGCCGTCTACGGCGGTGTGCCCGACCATCGCGTCATCGCGCTGACGCCGCAGGGACGCCAGCTGACGCAGGAGGTCGTCGAGGAACTGGCCACGGAAGACCACCTCACACTCCTGTCAGCGCGTTTCGAAGGGTTCGACGAACGCGTTGTCCAGCATCTCGCCTCCGACGCCATCTCGATCGGACCGTACGTCCTCTCCAACGGGGATCTCCCGGCCATGGTGCTCGTGGACGCGATCGCGCGGCGACTGCCCGGCGCGATTCGCGACGAGTCGGGAACTTTCGAGAGCTTTTCCGCCGAGCTCGACGGCGGGCTCGAGTATCCGCACTACACCCGGCCGCCCGAGTTCCGCGGGTGGCACGTTCCCGACGTTCTGCTGTCGGGCAACCACGCACTGATCGAGGAATGGCGACGAGCGAAGAGCAAACAGCGGACCGTCCTGTAACCGATCCCTACGCGGTGCTCGGCGTCCAGGCCGACGCATCGCCGCAGGAGATCGAAGCGGCGTACCGCCGCGCCGCCCTCGAGCGCGGCTATCAGGACGGCTCCTGGCGCGAGCTCCGCGATGCGTACGAGTTGCTGCGCGATCCGGAGCAGCGTTCGCGCTACGACCTGAGCCTCCGTGAGCCGACGGCGCCGAGGAAGAAGTCGCACAATCCGATCGAGCGGCTGTTCCCGAACCTGCCGCACGGCTGGCGCGTCGCGATCGACTGGGTCGTCACCATCATCGGCGCCGTCGCGATCGTGCTCGCGATCAAGGCCTGGGTCGTCAACCCCTACCGGATCCCGTCGTCCTCGATGGAGCCGACCTTGCACTGCGCGAAGCCGGCGCAGGGATGCGAGGCGAACACGTCCGACCGCGTCCTCGCGAACCGCTTCATCTACCACTTCCGGGATCCCAGACGGGGTGAGATCGTCGTCTTCAAGACCCCGCCGCTCGCCGAGCAGGAGTGTGGGTCGAAAGGAACGTTCGTGAAGCGGCTCATCGGCCTCCCCAGCGAGGTCTGGGAGGAACGAAATGGCTTCGTCTACATCAACGGCAAGAAGCTCGACGAGCCGTACATCAGGCCCGATCGCCGCGACCACCAGACGCTCGGCCTGTCCGATATCCCGCCCCGGAACACGTACACCCGGATCCCGAAGGACTACTACCTGATGATGGGCGACAACCGGAACTCCTCCTGCGACTCGCGCCGCTGGGGCCTCGTGCCGCGCAAGAACCTGATCGGTGAGGTCTTCGCAACCTACTGGCCGCCGAGCAGGATCTCCTTCCACTGATGCCTCGGAGCGCGGCCCGGCGCCGATTCCGGCCCGCCTCGCATCTTCGCTAGCATTCCGCGGCGGCCTACGGGCCGTCCTTCTATGAGCAAGGTGATCGAGGCACTCGAGCGCGCGCAGTTGCGCACCGACATCCCGCAGTTCAAGGCGGGCGACACCGTGCGCGTCCATTTCAAGGTGATCGAGGGCCAACGGCAGCGGATCCAGGTCTTCGAGGGGATCGTGATCAAGCGCCAGGGCGCCGGCGCGCGGGAGACCTTCACGGTTCGGAAGCAGTCGTTCGGCGTCGGGGTGGAGAGAACGTTCCCGCTCCACTCGCCGAAGATCGAACGGATCGACGTCGCTGCGATCGGCGACGTCAACCGGGCCAAGCTCTACTACCTGCGCGGCAAGCTCGGTCGCAAGGCCCGCGTTCGAGAGCTGCGGCAGGATGGGCCCCGCGGCACGCGGGCGGCTCGGCCGCCGGCAGAAGCCGCTCCGAGCGATGGTTCCGAAGGGGCGTCGGCGGAGACCGAGGAGACGGCGGCCGAGTAGACGGCTATCCTCGCCGCCGTGGCGCCGAGGACCGGTCAGAAGCTCCTGAGGTTCGATCGCAAGCTCGGCGCGCGGCTCGTCGCCGGGACCGATGAGGCCGGCCGCGGCTGTCTTGCCGGCCCGCTGGTCGTGGCAGGCGTCCTCCTCGATTACGGCTGCCTGCGCGATCACAAGGTGCGGCCGCTCGGCCTTCTCAACGACTCGAAACAGGTCTCACCGGAGGGCCGCGAGGAGCTCTTCCGCGCGGTGATCGGCTGTGCGGAGCAGGTGATCGTCCGCGTCGTGCCGCACGGGCAGATCGACCGGAACGGTCTGCACCGCTCGAATCTCGCGGCGATGCGCGAGATCCTCCGTGCGCTCTCGCCGCCGGCGGAGGCCTGCCTCGTCGACGGGTTCCGGCTGGGCCCCACCGCGCCGCCTCACCGAGCCGTCGTCGACGGCGACGAGAAGAGCGCCGCGATCGCGGCCGCCTCCATCGTCGCCAAGGTGACGCGTGACCGGCTGATGCGGCGGATGGACGCCCTCTTCCCGCGATACGGCTTCTCGTCGCACGTCGGGTACATCACGCCCGGGCATTCGGCGAAGGTTCGCGAGTTCGGGCCGTCGCGGATCCACCGCCGCTCGTTCCAGGCCCTCTGTTACCTGTCTGACGAAGAGTTGGCCGCCGTCATGGCCGAGCGGTCCAACGGCGTAGCGGCCTGAGGGACCCTTTCCGCGCCGGGAGGCGTACTTCGTCATAGAGCGACGAGGGAGGGCGACATGAGAAGTCGTTTGCTGATCAGCGCCGCGTTCGCGGTGGTCGGCGTCGCGGCGGCGGCGCCGGCGGCATCCGGAGACGGAGGCCCCGGCCCCGGGTTTTCGCAAGGCTGGGACGGGATTCAGTCCGGCAACGTGCGGTACGTCGCCGTTCCAGCGGGAGGGCAGACCGCTCTCGAGGTGATTCGCCGCAACGGTGGCCGCGTTGTCCGGTTCATGACGATGAAGGGAAGCTGGGGGATTCCGCTCGTTGCCAACGACGGAACGACCGGAGGGCTGCTACGAGACGGCCATACGCTTCTCGTCGCGGAGGTGAAGTACGGCCCAATCCGTCCGAAGTCCAGCACCTTCGCGTTGGTTGACATGAAGAAGATGCGAGTCGTTCGGAAGCTTCACATCCACGGCGACCAGTCATTCGACGCGCTGTCACCGGACGCGAAGTACATGTACCTCGTCGAGTACGTGTCCGCCGGAGACTTCAGTCGCTATCGAGTGCGCGCCTACGATCTGCGCGCCGGTCGGCTTCTCCGTGCTCCCGTCATCGACAAGCGCGAGTGGGAGACGACGATGCAGGGGTATCCGATCTCCCGCGCGGCGCCGCATCAGGGCTGGGTGTACACGTTGTACGGCGGAGGCGATCACGCGTTCATCCACGCGCTCGACACGGCTCACGTTCAAGCAGTGTGCATCGACCTGCCGTGGAAGCAACCGCGCCGGCTATTCGAGTTCCGCCTGCGGTCCGACGGGGAGGGTCATCTCGTCGTGCGCGGTCCGCGCGGACGAACACTCGCCGTCGTCGACCGCGCGGCGCTCCGAGTGCTGTCTTCGGTTCGCAATCCCTGACAGTGCGGTAGGTCCGCTCGGCGTAGCTTCCGCGTATGGGCAATGCCCTCGGGAAGCGCGCCGAGCGCCGTGCGGTCTGGTGGTACCGGCTGCGCGGCTACCGGATCCTTGCGACGAACGCCTGGGCAGGAGGGCACGAGCTCGACGTGGTCGTTCGCCGCGGCCGGCGGCTTGTGTTCTGCGAGGTGAAGGAGAAGCGCGGCGATCGGTTCGGCGACCCGCTCGAGATGGTCGATGCGGAGAAGCGGCGTCGTCTCCGTCGAGCCGCCGAAGCGTGGCTCGCCCGCCATCCCGAGCTCGACGGTCTCCCCGTGTCATACGATGTGATTGCGGTCAGGAACGGACGTCTGCAGCGCTTGGGCGAGGCTTTCTGACGTGCGCGTGGAATAGGCGCTGGTGGCTCCGACGCAAGAGGCGCTCTACGCCGGGATCGACCTGGCGCTTTCCTGGTCGGAGCGCGAGCTGCCCGAACGCGAGCGCACGAAGCACGTCCATCGCCTCCATCCGTATCTCGGGAAGTTCGTGCCGCAGCTCGTCGAGATCCTGCTCTCGCGCTACTTCCGGCCGGGTCGCCACGTGCTCGATCCTTTCGCCGGCTCCGGCACGACGCTCGTGCAGGCGCTGGAGAGCGGCCTCGACGCGACCGGCGTCGACGTGGCCGCGTTCAACTGCCTTCTCATGGACGTGAAGACGCGAGCCCATAACCCATTCGTGCTGGAGCGGGAGTTGCGCGAGGCACAGGGCCGAGTCGGGGAGACGTCGTCCGAGAAACCGTCGGCCTACCTTCGTCGCTGGTTCGCACCGACCGCCTTGCGCGAGCTGGTCGGCTTTCGCACGCTCCTCGGCGACTACACGCACGCCGACGTCATGCGCGTCGTCCTGGCGCGCGCGGCGCGATCGGCGCGCCGGGCCGCACACTTCGATCTCGACCTACCGCGTGAGCCGCAGCTCGGCCCGTACTGGTGCCACAAACACAGGCGGGAGTGCCGTCCCGTCGAGACCGCGGCACAATTCCTGCGGCGGTACACGATCGACACTCTCGTGCGGCTGAAGGAGTTCGGCCACGTGCGGTCGCGAGGGCGCACGGCGACGGTCATCCACGGGGACGTCCGCGAGGAGCGGCTTTCCGGCCCGTTCGACGGCATCTTGACGTCGCCGCCGTATCCAGGGCTCATCGACTACCACGAGCAGCATCGCTACGCGTACGAGCTGCTCGGCCTCGACGACCGGCGGGAGCTCGAGCTGGGCGCGGCCGCGGCGGGCACGTCGCGCGCGGCGATCATCGCGTACTCCGACGGGATCGCGGCGGCGCTGACGAATGCGGCCGCGTCCTTGCGGCGCGGCGCCCCCGTGCTGGTCGTCGTGAACGACCGGCGCGATCTCTACCCGGAGATTCTCGAGCGAGCCGGGCTCCGCCTGGAGGAACGCCTGCGTCGCCACGTGAACCGGCGCACCGGACGACGTGCCGGCGAGTACTTCGAAGACGTTCTGGTCGCGCGCGTGCGCTGAGCCGCCACAGTTCCGGCACAGACACTGCACAAAGTTCGACGTAGCTTCGCTACGTGCTCGCGCGCGCGTCCACCTTTGCCCTCGTCGGTCTCGAGCCGCGTCGCGTCGAGGTGGAGGCGCACGTGCAAGCCGGGTCGCCGTCCTTCACCATCGTGGGTCTCGCGGACCGTGCGTGCCAGGAGGCGAAGCAGCGCGTCCGGAGCGGAATCCTCTCTGCGCAGCTCGAGTGGCCGGGGAAGGACGCTCGGATCACCGTCAATCTCGCTCCCGCCGAGCTCAAGAAAGAGGGCTCCGGCTTCGACCTGACGATCGCCCTCGCTCTGCTCGCGGCATCCGGGCAGGTGCCGCGCCCACAACTCGAGGAGCACGCTTCGTGCGGCGAGCTTGCGCTCGACGGTCGCGTGCGTCGGGTCGGCGGCGTGCTCGCGGTCGCTGAAGGATCCCGCCGCCGCGGCCTGGAGCGGCTCGTCTGTCCGTACGACGCGTGCGCGGAGGCGGCGCTCGCGGGTGTCGAGCCCGTGGGCGTGCGTCACCTGGCCGACGCCGTTGCGTATCTGCGCGGCGAGCTCGAGCCGCCGGAGTTCGTCATCTCCAACGGCCGCCTGCGGCACAAGCCGCTCGATCTCGCTCACGTCCGCGGGCAGGAGCGGGCTCGCCGCGCGCTCGAGCTCGCCGCCGCAGGGCGGCACAACATCCTCTTCGGCGGACCACCCGGAATCGGCAAGACGATGCTCGCCCGCCGGCTCCCCGGGATCCTGCCGCCGCTCGAGGAAGAGCACGCGTTGGAGGTGACGCGGATTCACTCCGTTGCCGGCCTCGTCGATCCGGACCACCCCTTGATCGGGTATCCGCCGTTTCGCTCGCCGCACCACAGCGCCTCGACTGCGGCGATCGTCGGCGGTGGACCGCGGCTCCGTCCCGGCGAGGCGAGCCTGGCCCACCGGGGCGTCTTGCTGCTCGACGAGTTGGCCGAGTTCCAGCGACCTGCGCTCGAGGCATTGCGGCAACCGCTCGAGGACGGCGAGATCGTCGTGGCGCGCGCCGTCGGTAGCGTCCGCTTCCCGGCGCGCTTCCAGCTCGTTGCAACGATGAACCTGTGCCCGTGCGGCGCGCGCGGCGATGCCTCCGCCGAGTGCACGTGTTCGCCGCAGAGGCTCGCACGCTACCGCGACAAGCTGTCTCGCGCGCTCCTCGACCGCTTCGCTCTCGTCGTCGCCGTGCCTCGGCCGCGCGCGCTGGAGCTACAGAGCACGTGCGGCGAGGGATCCGACGCGGTCCGGGGGCGCGTGATTCGCGCGCGGGTGCGACTCGCGGACGCGCATCCGTCACGGACGCCTGCGACGGACGAGCTGCTGACGCGGGCGGTCGAGCGGCTGCCGCTGTCGGGGCGCGGCCGCGCGAAGGTCGCTTCGGTTGCGGCCACCATTGCGGCGCTGGCCGAGTCTGATTCGGTCATGCCCGAGCACGTCGCCGAGGCGCTTGCCTATCGCGCGCCCCCGGAACTGGCGGCGTGATCCTCAGGCGGAACGAGCTGCCGCCGCTCCTGCAGGCGATCCACGATCCGCCGAAGAGGCTGCATCTGCGCGGCAGAGCCCAGCCCGAGCTCCTGTGGCGGACCGCCGTGGCGATCGTCGGTGCGCGAG
>JBKPDB010000117.1:0-8838 GCA_046727655.1 Actinomycetota bacterium | reverse complement strand
CTCGTTGTCCTGGACGAGACCGAGCTTCACGGCGGCGGCGGTGACCCTCTGCTCGAAGTCGGCCGAGTTGAAGCCGAAGCGATAGCCGAGGAACTCGACGATGTAGTCGTCGCCCGAGACGTAATTGGCCTCCGACACGGGTCCGAGCATAGCCTGTGCCCCTGTGAGCCTCCGTCTCGCCGTCGCATCGATCGCGATCACGGGTCTGGTCCTGCTGGCCGTGTGGGTCACGGACCTTTCGTTCGAGCGAGCGGTGCTGCTTGCGCCCGTTCTCGTGCTCGGCGTGGCCGCGCTCGCCGGCCTGTTCGTGTTCTGGGGCCGGGTGGCCTGGGAGTCCCTCTCGCAGACCCGGCATCCGCGGCTGCTGATCGCCGGCGCGACCGGGTTCGTCCTGTTGATCGTGGCGTTGACCCTCCTGGGGGTCAACCTCCCCCGCGAATAGAAGCGCACTCGAATCCGGCGCCTTCGGCGCCATGATGATTCGCGTGCGGAGGCGCTAGCGGAGAACGGTTGCGGCCACGCCCGGCAAAGCCCGGCGCGGCGGCGGATGGCGCTTGGGGGTCAACCTCCCCCGCGAATAGGGGGAGGCCGAACCCCAAGATTCGGGTTCGCTCCGTGGCGGCTGGTCCCGGGATCCTGGAACCTAGTGCCATGACGACTTCCAGCCCCACAGAGCTCCACCACCGCTCGGCGGACGGCATCGAGGTCTCGCTCCTCTGGAGCCGCCAGACGAACTCGCTTACGGTCGCCGTGGAGGACAGCCGCTCGGGCGTCACGTTCGAGCTGCCGGCGCCTGCGGACAAGGCGCTCGACGTCTTCGAGCACCCCTTCGCGTACGCCATAGCCGCTTAGAGCAGGCTCGCCAGCGCGTCGCGAAGACGCTCGAGATCACCTTCGTCGTTGTAGCCCTGGAACGACGGGCGGATGTAGCGGCCGTCGTCTCGCTCGAAGACCGGCACCTCGATACGGTGCTCGTCATAGAGCCGCTCCTGCAGGTTCTCCGGGGCGGCGCCCTCCGGTAGACGCAGCGTCACCATCTGGCCGAAGAACCCGTCGTCGTCCGGTGTCAGCGGCTCGAGGCCGAGGTCGTTTCTCGCCCGGCGCGCCAGGTCGTGGCAGCGCGTGCGAACGGCATCCCAGTCGTGCCGCCTCTGCCACTCGATCGCTGTGGGCACGGTCAGATAGGCCGAGGGATCGCGCGTGCCCTGCTTCTCGTGTCTTGCGACGAAGCTCGAGTTATCTCCCTCGTAGCCCCAGCTGACGAGCAGCGGGTGCGTGTCGTGCTGGAGCTCAGGGCGCACGTAGAGGAAGCCTGCGCCCTTCGGTGCGCACAGCCATTTGTGGCAATTACCCGAGTAGTAGTCGGGCTCGAGTGCCCGGATATCCAGAGGTATGTGGCCGGGAACGTGTGCTCCGTCGACCACCGTGCGGATGCCGTGCTCGCGTGCGCGCCGGCACAGCTCCGCGACCGGCAGCGTCATCGCGGTCGACGAGGTGTGGTGGCTGAGGAAGAGCACGCGCGTTCGCGGCCCGACGCCTTCCCATACCGCGTCGACGATCTCCTCGGCGTTGCTGACCGGGAGACGGACCGGCATGCGCACGTACCGCGCGCCGAAGTCTTCGCAGACGTGCTCCCAGGTGAGGTCGAGGGCTCCGTACTCGAGGTTTGTCGTCAGCACTTCGTCGCCGCGCGTAAGGCCGCTCGGCCAGGCCGCGATGTTCACGCCCGCAGTTGCGTTCGGGACGAAGACGAGATCGTCCGGATCAGCGCCGACGTATTCGCCGAGCGCAGCGCGAGCGTCGGCAAGTAGACGCTCGACGCGCCGGCTGAGGAAGAGCACGGGCTGACGCTCGAGCTCGAGCTGCCACTCCTGGTAACGCTCGAAGACGTCGCGCGGACACGCGCCGTACGAACCGTGATTCAGAAACGTCACACTCTCGTCAAGAAGAAACGCGCCGCGAAGGTCGGTGCCGTCCGACACCCCTCGTACGGTAGTCGTGCATGTCTGAGGGCATCTGGACGATTCGTCCGTGCCCGCACCGGCAGGCGAGCGCCCTGGCAAGGGAGTTCGGCCTCAGCGAGATCACGGCAAGCGTGCTCGTCCGGCGCGGCTACGGCAACCCTGACGCGGCGCGCGCCTTCCTGGCGGGCGAGCAGCCGCTTCACGATCCGTTCCTGCTCGGGGACATGACCGCAGCAGTGGAGCGCATCCGTACCGCCGTCGCGGCAAGGAAACGCATCTGCGTCCACGGCGACTACGACGTCGACGGCATCTGCGCGACGGTGCTCGCCGTCCTCGTGCTCCGCGACCTCGGCGCCGACGTCGAGTGGCATCTGCCGAGCAGGTTCGACGAAGGCTATGGCGTCAGCGGCCATACGCTCGAGCGCCTCGCCGAGGAAGGGTGCGGCCTCGTCATCACGGTCGACTGCGGCATCACGGCGGTCGACGAGGTCGAACGAGCGCGGTCGCTCGGGCTGGACGTCGTCGTCACGGACCACCACCGGCCCGCGGACCGGCTGCCGGACTGCCCGATCGTCGCCACGAGAACGTCGGACTATCCGTTTCCCGATCTCTGCGGCACGGGTGTCGCCTTCAAGCTCGGGCAGGCGCTCCTCGGAGCCGACTCCGATGTGCTCCGCCGACACCTCGACCTCGTCGCACTGGCGACGATCGCGGACGTCGTCCCGCTCGTCGGTGAAAACCGCTCGCTTGTGATCGCCGGGCTGCGCGGGCTCGCGCGCACGCAGAAGCCGGGGCTGCGCGGGTTGATGAAAGTCGCAGGCGTCGATCCCGCGACGGTTGACGCGGGCAATGTGGGCTTCCGACTCGCACCGCGGATCAATGCCGCCGGGCGGCTGGGCCATCCGCGGGCGGCGCTCGAGCTGCTGATGACGACGGACGCCGACGAAGCGCGAGATCTTGCCAACAAGCTCGAAGACCTGAATCGTGACCGGCAGGCGGTCGAGGACAAGATCCTGCGCGCCGCGATCGCCGAGGTGGAGGATTGGCCCGAGGCGAAGCGCCGCCGCCACGCCTACGTTGTTTGGGGCGAGGACTGGCACGAGGGCGTGATCGGCATCGTCGCCTCACGTCTAGTGGAGCGCTACAACCGGCCGGTGGTGCTCATCGCAGGGGCGGACGGACTCTGGAAGGGCTCCGGCCGTTCCATCGCGGCGTTCGACCTCCACGCGGCGCTCGGCTCGTGCTCCGGCTTTCTCAAGCGCTTCGGCGGCCACCGCGCGGCAGCCGGGCTCTCGATTCGGCCGGAGCTGATTGAGCCGTTCGCCGACGCGTTCGGTGCGAGGGCGGAGATGACCCTTCCGCAGGAGGAGCTCACGCCGACGACGATCGTCGACGCGGTCCTTGCGCGGGGAGCGCGCCTGACGCTCGATCTCTGCCAGGAGCTCGGCCGCCTGGCGCCGTTCGGCCTCGGTAATCCCGACGTGACTTTGCTGGCGCCGGGGTGCGAGCTCGGCGACCTTGCGACCGTGGGCGACGGCAAACACTTGCGCTTCCGCGTCCATCGCGGCGGCCACGACGCCGGCGGCGCGATCGCGTTCGGACAGGGCACGAAGCTCGACCGGTACCGGCACCAGGGCCGCTACGACGTTGCCTTCCGCCTGCAGGAAAACCACTGGAACGGCACGGTCGCACCTCAGCTCGTCGTGCGGCGTGTGTTCGACGCGCACGACCGCTTCGACGAGGTCTACGAGTGGCTGCGCGCGCAATGGCAGGCGGAGCGGCGGGCGCCGCAGGCGCAGAGGATCTTCGACGAGCTCGAGGTGGAGCAAGGCGGGCCGAAGCGCCATCCGCTGGAGTCGGAGACATTCCGCGCGCTCCTCGCGGAGCCGGCGCTACTGCGCGCCGCCTAGTGCTGGTCACTCGTCGGCCTTCATCCCCAGAGCCAACGGAGCGCGTCGGGGAGGATCACGCCGTCGTGATTCCCGTTGTGGCCGCCGTCGCCCACATCAGCTCGGGGTAGCGATTGCCGCCGTCGAGCTGCGCGGTCTGGCACTAGCTTCGCCGAGCGGCGAAGATCGCCCAGCCGAGCAGCTCGCGCTGCCAGGCTAGGTACTCGTCGCGATAGCGCTCGTGCCGCCGGCGGAACTCGGGAGCGTCGGGGTCATCGGGATTCTCGTCGAGCCACTCTTCGACCGCTCGCCAGTGCAGCGTCTCGTAGCGGTCCCAGTCGTCCTGCGACGCGTCGATGAGCGTGTGCAGTCGAAGTCCCGCGGCTGCGAAGCGCTCCGCAGTCTCGCCGAGCGGGACGTAGCCTCCGTGGTCGATCCCACCGGGTAGTGGCCACCGGCGCCAGTACGGCTCGCCGACGATGACGTGTCCGCCGGACTTGGCCGCCGGAGCCAGGGCCGAGAGCGTCCTCGAAAAGCCGTCCCAGATGAAGCTTGCCCCGAGGCACATGGCGACGTCATACCGCTCGGCCTCGAGGTCGAGCTCCTTCGCGTCCTGCTCGACGATCTCGATCCGGTCGTCCAGTCCGGCCGCCGCGACGCGGGCGCGCGCAGCGGCCGCAAACTCGGCCGCACGTTCCACGCCGGTGATCCGGCAGCCGAAGGTCGAGGCGAGGAGCACGGCGGGAGCACCCTTGCCGCACGCGACGTCGAGGACGTGCGACCGAGCCGTCAGCCGAAGCCGCTCGCCGAGCAGGCGGATCTTCTCGGGGCTCGTCGGGTTCTGAATGTCGTGGTCGCGCTCCGCGACCGCGTACCACCACGGCATCGCCGGACCCGAGAGCCGAGCGGGCTAGCGCGCCGCGCCCAGCGACGTGCGACTCGGCCGGCGCGGACGGCGCGCGCCCGAGAGGGCGTCGAGGGCGACGAGGAGGCGCGCGGCCCGCACGGCTGCCAGTCGTCGCTTTCTGCGTCGGTACCAGCGCATCGGTTGCCTGGTTCCCTGCAAAGACCGCGTTTCCTGCGAGACGGAGCGCGGATTCGAATTCCGCACCTGGCATTGGTCCCGCGAGCGCGGCGGCAGTTCGTGTGCATCAACCCAAACGGAGCCGCGGGCAAAAGCCCGCGCCTCCTCTCATGCGCACATCGCAAGCGACGCGCGCGGGGAGCGTGAGACACCCGGAGTACACTGGGGGTATGGCTGTCCTTGAGACTCATGAGAAGCATCAGGAGCTCATCGACGAGCTGATTGCCGACGTCTCGAAGTACAACCCGGACGTCGACCGCGACCTGATCACGCGGGCGTTCCTCTTCGCCGCGCATGCGCACGAGGGGCAGCAACGACGCTCCGGTGAGGACTTCGTTCTCCACCCGTGGGGTGCGGCGAAGATCTGCGCGCAGCTGCGACTCGACGACGAGACGATCGCGGCCGCGCTCCTCCATGACGTGGTCGAGGACACGGACGTCGACCTCGACGACGTCCGCGCCGAGTTCGGCGACGAGATCGCGAAGCTCGTCGAGGGCGTGACGAAGCTGACCCGTGTCCAGTTCCAGAGCCGCGAGCAGGCCGAGGCCGAGAACTACCGCAAGCTCATCGTCGCGATGGCGGAGGACGTGCGCGTCATCCTCATCAAGCTCGCGGACCGGCTGCACAACCTGCGAGAGATCGAGTACCTGGGCAAGCAGAAGCAGGTGCAGAAGGCGAAGGAGACGCTCGAGGTCTATGCACCGCTCGCCCATCGGCTCGGCATCCACGCCATGAAATGGGAGCTCGAGGACCTCGCCTTCGAGACGCTGCACCCCCGGAAATACACCGAGATCAAGGCTATGGTCACGGAGCGGCGCGCCGACCGTGAAGGACATGTCGCCGAAGCCGCCCGCATCCTGAATCTCGAGCTCGACAAGGTCGACATCCCGGCGGAGATCTCGGGACGCGCGAAGCACTTCTATTCGATCTACGACAAGATGGCGAAGAAGGGTCGCGAGTTCAACGAGATCTACGACCTGACGGCGATGCGTGTCATCGTCGAGCGATCGGGCGACGAGGGAACGCGGGATTGCTACGGCGCGCTCGGTCTCATCCACTCGTTGTGGAAGCCGATGCCGGGACGGTTCAAGGACTACATCGCGATGCCGAAGTTCAACCGCTACCGCTCCCTGCACACCACCGTCATCGGCCCGGAAGGACGGCCGCTCGAAATTCAGGTGCGAACGCGCGAGATGCACGAGACCGCCGAGTTCGGGATCGCCGCGCACTGGCGCTACAAGGGCGGCCGTCGGCCGAAGACGGACGAAGCGTGGGAGACCTGGGTCCGGCAGCTGATGGAAGCGCAGCCCGACACCATCGAGGAGCCCGGCGAGTACAAGCGGGCGTTCCTGACGGATCTCGTCGACGACGAGGTTTACGTCTTCACTCCCAAGGGTGAGGTGAAGACACTGCCCGCGGGATCGACGCCGATCGACTTCGCCTATGCCGTGCACACCGACGTCGGTCACCGCACCGTCGGTGCGAAGATCAACGGCCGCATCGTCCCGCTGCACTACCGCTTGAAGAACGGTGACTTCGTCGAGATCCTGACCTCGAAGGCGGAGCGCGGCCCGTCGCGCGACTGGCTCTCGCTGGCCGCGTCGTCGCGGGCGCGGAACAAGATCCGGCAGTGGTTCTCGCGCGAGACGCGCGAGGACCAGGAGCAGAAGGGGCGGGAGGCGCTCGAGCAGTCGCTGAAGGCGGCGAAGCTCCCCTATCGGAAGCTCGCGGGCTCGGCGGTTCTGGCCGAGGTCATCCGCGACATGAACTTCAAGAAGGCCGAGGATTTCTACCTCGCGCTCGGCTCGGGGAAGGTCACTGCGCAGTCGGTCGTCAACAAGGTGCTGCAGCGCCTCAAGACGGAGCAGGTCGCACAAGAGGAGGCGGTGCCGCGCAAGGCGCCGCGCGCGAAGCACGCGGTCGTCAGCCAGAACTACGGCATCAACGTCCACGGCGTCGAGGACGTGCTCGTCCGGCTCGCGAAGTGCTGCACGCCGGTGCCGGGCGACGAGATCGTCGGCTATATCTCCCTGGGCAAGGGGATCACGATCCACCGCAGCGACTGTCCGAACGTGAAGGCACTGGCGCGGCAGCCGGAACGCTTCACGCCCGTCAGCTGGGACGGCGGTGCCTCGCAGAGCTTCCGAGTGCAGATCGCGGTCGACTCATGGGATCGCCCGCGTCTGCTCGAGGACGTTGCGCGGACGTTCGCCGAGCACGGCGCCAACATCGTCTCGTACGGCGGCACGGTCGAAGACCAGATGGCGAAGAACTGGTACGTCGCCGAGGTCGGAGACGTGAAGGAGCTCCGCGGCCTGCTGACCGCCCTGCGGCAGATCGAGGCCGTCTTCGACGCCTACCGCGTCACGCCGAGCTAGCTCGCTCTTAAGGGCTCCACGGCTTGCCGCCCGTGTCCCAGCCGACGAGGCAGTACGGCGAGATCAGGACGGCCACGCTCTCGAGGAACTCGCGATCGTCGGCGTCGAACGCGGCCGGCCGGTCGGAGTCGATGTCGATCTCGCCGACGACCTGCGCTTCGTACGAGATCGGGACGACGATCTCCGAGCGTGTCGACGGGAAACAGGCGAGGTACCGCGGGTCCGCGTTCACGTCGTCGACGACCTCGGTGACACCCGTCGTCGCCGCCACGCCGCAGATGCCCTCCCCGACCGGGATGCGGACGTGTTCCGTCGCCTCCGGGCCCTGCCACGGCCCGAGCACGAGCGCGTCGCCCTCGACGAGGTAGATCCCGACCCACGAGTAGTCCTCGAACCGCTCCTGGAGGACGGCGACGGCCTGCCGCAGCACGTCGTCGGCGTCGCCGCCGCGGTCGAGGATCCGGCGGATCGCCTCGAGCGCGTCGGCGTGCGCGTTCATGCCTCGAGTGCCTCGCCCTCGAACGACCGGATCTCCTCCTTGTAGGAGTCCGGGATCGGCACGGCCTTCCGCTCGTCGAGGTCGACGAGGACCAGCGTCTGGCTCGCCGTAACCAGCAGCAGGTCGTCACTCGTTCGGTAGGCGGCGAGCTCGTACGTCGCGCTCGTGCGGCCGATCCGCGCCATGCGTACGTAGATCTCGATCAGGTCGTCGAAGACCGCCGGCGCGAGGTATTCGACCGTGAGCGCGCGCATGACGAACTCCTCACCCTCTTCGCCGATGTCCATCCCGAGCAGGCCGAGATTGCGGTGGTACTCGACACGCGCGAGGTCGAAGTAGGGGAGATAGCGGCCGTAGTAGACGATCCCCTGCGCGTCGGTGTCGGAGAAGCCGACGCGGGTCTGCGCCGAGAACTTGAACGGCGGGCGTTCCGTCAGTCGCGGATCACCGCCAGCACTTCGTCCCGCTTGTGCTTCATCAATTCTGGAGACAGGGCTTCGAGGTTGAGGCGGAGGAGCGGCTCGGTGTTCGACGGCCGCACGTTCATGTGCCACTCGTCGGCGTCGACGGAGAGGCCGTCGAGATGCGACACCGTGCCTTCGGGGCCGAAGCGTTCCTTGAGCTCCTGCAGTTTCAGCGGGACATCGGCGACCGGCGTGTTCAGCTCGCCGGTGATGAAGTAGCGCTCCCGAAAGGGTCGCAGGAGCTCTGACAGCTTCTCGTCGCGCTTCGACATCAGCTCCAGCATGAGCAGGAACGGAATCACGCCGGAGTCGGCCTGCGAGAACTCGCGGAAGTAGTAGTGGCCGGAAACCTCGCCGCCGAAGACCGCGCCCTCCTCGCGCATGCGGTGCTTGAAGAACGCATGGCCGACGCGGTTCACGAGCGGGACGCCGCCGCCCTGCTCGATCGTCTGCGGCACGGCCCAGCTCGCACGCACGTCGTAGAGGATCTTGGCGCCGGGCTCCTTCTCGAGGACCGACGCAGAGAGCAGAGCCGTCACGAAGTCGCCCGGGACGAACTC
>JBKPDB010000116.1:0-24627 GCA_046727655.1 Actinomycetota bacterium | reverse complement strand
GGTTCAATCTCGTCCGCGGGATCCCGTTCCGTGCAGGCGAGGTCGCGGCAGCGATCGACGCCGTCGTCGATTCCTGAGCGAAGACCGCCTGCGATTGCTGTGGGACTTCGCCGATCTCGGCGGATCGGAGGAGCGCTTACGTGCGCAACTGGCGGGGGAGAAGGACGACGCAGGGCGGGCCGAGGTGCTGACGCAGCTCGCCAGGGTTGAAGGGCTGCGTGGCGACATCGACGCGTGCGAGCGGCTGCTTGGCCAGGCGGAGGAGGGCGCCGGCTCGAGCGACCTCGCGAGAATACGGATCGATCTCGAGCGTGGGCGCAAGCTGCGCTCGAGCGGGGACGGCCCGGGAGCACTACCGCTCTTCGAGGCTGCCTTCGAGCGTGCCAGGGCGAGCGGGCAATGGTTCCTGGCAGCGGACGCGGCGCACATGGCGGCGATCGCGGACGAGCGGGTCGCGGTGGAGTGGACGGAGCGCGGGCTCGAGCTCGCCGCCGCGGAGCCGGCCGCGGCCTACTGGGCCGGGCCCTTGCTCAACAACCTCGGCTGGCACTACTACGAGCGCGGTGAGTACGAATCGGCGTTGACGGAATTCGAGCGTGCGCTCGCCGTGCGCGAACGAGAACCGGACCGGCCGGCGGAGATCGAGATCGCGCGCTACTGCGTCGGCAAGACGCTCCGGGCGCTCGGCCGCGCGGACGAGGCCGCGCCGCTCCTCGAGCAGTGCATCGCGAACAGCGAGCCGGACTTCTACTACCACGAGGAGCTCGCGGAGATCTACAAGGCGCTCGGTCGGGACGATGAAGCGGCACAGCAAGCAGAGCTCTCCGCGCGTCTGAGCAAAGGCCCTTAGCTCTGCGTCGACTCGAAGCGCTCGAGACCGTCGTCCGGAAGCGCCTCCCAGGTGGCGACAGATCTGACGAAGAGGTGTGCCGACGGTCTGGCGTCGAATGGGTCGTCGATCGCGCTCGCGCGGACGCTCGCCGTGGGTCTCTCCGGCCAGCCCCCGCCGAAGAGGTTCGACCCGCAGGAGAGACAGAAGGTCTTCGCGCTTCCTTCTGCCGGCTCGAACGTCTGGAGCAAGTCCTCTCCCTCGAGAATGCGAATCGCGCCGACGGGAACGCGCCCGTTCACCGTGCCGGTCCCGCCGGAGAGCTTCTTGCAGCTCTCGCAGTGGCAGTACCTGAGCGTGTCCGGCGCCTCGGTGAGCTCGAACTTCACGCCGCCGCAGAGGCAGCTTCCACGAATGGCGGTCACGCCCGGGAGCCTACTCCCTAGACTCGCCGCCATCAGCGCGCGGGGCGTCATCACCTGGCTCGTCGTGGTGGTTCTTCTGGCAGCCGCGGCGTACGAAGCGGCCATCGCGCTCGAGTGGATCTCGCTGGGATCCGAGCCTGGGGACGACGCGCCTGGACAGGCTGTCGCGACGATTTCGGCGTTCCTGGCGCTTGCGGTCGGGATGGGTCTTGGGGTCGCCGGCGCTCTGCGGCGCGGTCCCGCTCCCCGCTGGCCGGGTCTACTCATTCCCATCGCCGCCGCCGCGTACCTCGTCGGCCATTACTACGCGTTCGACCCGTACTACCTCCCGACGCTGAGACGCTTCTCCGACGACGGCAACATCGCGGCGCGATGGGTGTACGGCGTCGCCGGGTGTGCGGTGGGCGTCGCCGCCGTGATTGCGCTCGCGCCTCGCCTCGGGCTCGCGCTCCTGCCGTTCATCCTCCTCATCTGCGGGATCTTCGTCGTCGGCGAGGGAATCGGGCACTAGTAGTCCCGGAGGTGCGGCTCCCAGGCGGCTTCGACGACGTAGCCGTCCGGGTCGCGGCACTTCACGCTCACGTACTCCGGCTCCTCCCATTCCTCGACGATCGGAACCCCGTCGGCGCGGAGCCGGTCGCGGAACGCGCGGACCTCTTCCGGACTGTCGAGATGAAGGCCGAAGTGGAGAAACGACGGCAGCTCGATCTGCTCGTCGGTCGACCCGAGCGCGAGCGAGAATCCATGCGCGTCGTACAGCATCAGCACGTCGCCGTCGTACCGGCGCGGCGGCTTTGCGTCGAAGCCGAAGTACGTCTCGTAGAAGTACCGAGATCGCTCCTGATCCCGAACGGCGAGCGCCAGGTGCTTCATCGGCTTGGGCCGTGGTACACGGCCTCGACGTTGTGTCCGTCGGGATCGAGAACGAACGCCGCATAGTAGTAGCCGCCGTACGGGCGCTCGCCGGGACCTCCGTTGTCACGGCCTCCGGCGGTAAGCGCAGCGGCGTGGAACGCCTCTACTTCGACCGTGTCGGCCGCGGTGAAGGCGATGTGAGTACCGCGGTCGGGCCGGTCGCCGAGCCGGACGGCAAACGGCTCGTCGTCATCCCCGCCGTCGCCCCGGCCGAATCCCAGCGACGAGTCGCCTTCGTGGACGAGCTTGTAGCCAAATGGCGCAAGTGCTGCGGTGTAGAAAGCTCGGCTCGCTTCGAGGTTGCTGACCGGCACGTTCACGTGATCGATCGGCACATCCAGACGGTACCGCGTTCTCTGTCTATCATCGAGGTCAGTGGCCACGAACGGGAAGCTCACGGCCAAGGACTACAAGACCGATCAGGAGGTTCGCTGGTGCCCGGGTTGCGGCGACTACGCGATCCTGGCGGCGCTCCAGTCGTTCATGCCCGAGCTCGACGTCCCGAAGGAGAAGATCGTCTTCGTCTCGGGCATCGGGTGCGCGGCGCGGTTTCCGTACTACATGGAGACGTACGGGATGCACTCGATCCACGGGCGCGCGCCGGCGATTGCGACGGGGCTTTCGACCTCGCGTCCCGACCTCAGCGTGTGGGTTGTCACCGGCGACGGCGACGCGCTGTCGATCGGCGGCAATCACCTGATTCACTCGCTACGGCGGAACGTGAACATCAAGATCCTGCTGTTCAACAACGAGATCTACGGGCTGACGAAGGGCCAGTACTCGCCGACGAGCCCGATCGGCACGAGGACGAAGTCGACGCCCATGGGGTCGCTCGACTGGCCGTTCAATCCCTTGAGCATCGCGATCGGTGCGGAGGCGACGTTCGTCGCGCGTGCGATCGATACCGACCGAGCCCACCTCACGGAGGTGCTGCGCCGGGCAGCTGCGCACAAGGGAAGCGCCTTCGTTGAGATCTTCCAGAACTGCAACATCTACAACGACGGCGCCTTCGACTTCGTGCGCGACGACAAGACGAATCGCATCTACTTGGAGCACGGCGAGCCGATCAGGTTCGGCGAGGACCAGGAGAAGGGCGTGCGGCAGAGACCGGACGGGAGTGTCGAGGTCGTCGACGTTGACGACGAGTCGGAACTGCTCAGGCATGACGTGCGCCACGCCGAGCCGAGCCTTGCCTTCGCGCTGAGCCGCCTGACGGCCGACACCTGCGGTGCGACACCCATCGGCGTGTTCAGAGACGTCGAACGTGGCGTCTACGACGAGCTGATGGCCGAGCAGCTCCGTACCGCGCGCGAGCAGAAGGAAGGAGAGCTCGAGGCACTCCTGCACGCAGGGGACACCTGGACCCTCTGAGCTCCCGGGTAAGCCGAAGCGTCGCGTCATGCTGTGCGAAGAGATGAATCGCCGTGCGCTGCATGTGCGGGCGTCACTTGAGTCGCACGAGCTGAACCGTTACGGGCGGCCCTGGTCGCTCGAGGAGCTGATGCTTGGCCTAATCGGCGACGTCGGTCCGAACGGCAAGGGTCTGACCCTGATTGTTACGAGAGTGCAACGTTTGTTCCACAGGCGCGGCCGCATCTCTACGAATCAGGGTCTGACCCTTGCCGTTGCAGGAGTGTGACGATTCGCGCGCGAGATTCGCCCGCGCGCGAACGTTGGTTACTGCTGAGCACCCTCCGGCATCGTCGCGGACGGGTCCGTCTGCCAGAGGCCGATCGGATTCCCCTCCGTGTCGGAGCCGGTAGCGAACCAGCCCATCCCCGGGACGGGCTGGGGGTCGTCTGCTGAGCCACCGTTCTCCTTCACGGTGGCGACGCCGGCATTGATGTCGTCGACATCGAAGTACACCCTCACGGCACCGGGATCTCCGGGGTACACCGCTCCGCCCATGGTCTGCTCGAGCTGGGTCATGTGGTACTCCACCGGGCCTTCCATATCCTGAAAGTCCCAGCCGAAGGTCTTCTTGTAGAAGTCGAGGGCGCGGCTCGTGTCCGATGCCGGCACCTCGAAGTGGACGAGCTTTCCTGCCATGTCTTCTCCTTTCCGGACGTGGTCGCGCCGAACATACCGCCTCACACCGTGTAGATCCGGTTAAGGAGTCGCGGCGATCAGGGAAGGATCAGGTGGCTGTCTCCGAACTCGTGCCAGAGATAACCGTGCGCCAGCGCTTCGCGGTACGACTTCCCGATGACGTCCTCGTTGGCGAGCGCGCGCAGCATCTGAAGATGCGTGGCCTCCGGCTCGTGCCAGCCCGTGATCAGGCCGTCGACCGCGCGCACATCGCATTCCCCGCAGACGACGTGATTCGTCCAACCCTCGCCTGCCGCCACCGTGCCGTCGCCGTTCGCGACCGTTTCCAGTGCGCGCACGACGGTCGTTCCGACTGCGATCACTCGGCCGCCCCAACTGCGGACGGCGTTCACCAAGCGCGCCGTCGCCGCAGGGACGCGATACCGCTCGGGGTACGGCGCCTCACCGCGCTCGGGTGACGAGACTCCGGTATGGAGTGTCACCGGCGCGACGTGTACACCGCGCGCGACGAGCCGCGTCACCAGCTCCGTGGTAAACGGCCGTCCGGCGCTCGGCATCTCGGCGCTGCCGGGCTCGGTCGCGAAGACCGTCTGGTACATCGAAAGCGGCCACTCGCGCGCGACATAGCCGTACCGGATCGGATGACCGTGCGCCTCGAGGTAGTGGCCAAGCGGCTCGGGCAGGTCGAGCCGTGCCAGCCAGAGGCGTCTGCTTGCGGCAAACGGAACGACGAGCTTTGCACCGCCGCCGCCCGGAAGCGAAAGCTCGTCGCCTTCGCGCGCTGCCAGGAACGGCTGCGTGTCGGCGCGAAGCTCGACGATCCACCACCGCTCGGGCGGACGGTGCGGCACCGGCGTCGACAGACGGAGCTCGAGCTCCCACCCGTCGGCCGAGCGGCGGGCCGGCAGTGCCGCCGCGAGCGTTCCGGAGGTGTTGACAACGAGGAGATCGCCCGGCGCGAGGAATGCGGCTAGGTCCGGGAAGTGCGCATGCGCGATCCGCGCGTCGCGCTTGCACACGACGAGCAGGCGCACGTCGCCACGCCTGAGCCCACGGGCCTCGGGCGGTTCATGCGCCTCCAGTCGTGGGGGAATCTCGAACTGGAGGGCGCTCACGCCTTCACCGTGGCGACTTCGTGCGCGCGGTAGCGCCCGCTCGGGAGCCCGCCCGCGATCAGCTCCAGCAGGCCGGGGACGCTCTCCTCCGGCGGCCGGCGATCCGAGATGTCCTCACCCGGGAAAGCGTCCTGCTGCATCTGCGTTCGCATGTCGCCGGGGTCGACCGCATAGATCCGGAGCTCGGGATGCTCGGCCGCGAGCACCGCGGTGAGGTGCTCGAGCGCCGCCTTCGAAGAGCCGTAGCCGCCCCAGCGTTCGTACGCCTCGAGGGCAGCATCGGAGGTGACGTTGAGGATGCAACCGTTGTCGCGAAGACGCGGAAGCGCGAGCTGAACGAGCGCCAGCGGTCCCGCAACGTTCACGTCGTAGACGCGCCGGAGCTCGTCCAGCGGATACTCGGCGAGCGGAGGGAGTGGGCTCGGGCCGAGCGTGCTCGCGTTGTTGGCGACGAGATCGAGCTCGTCACCGGCCGCTTCGACGAGCGCGAGCCGGTGCTTCGCGTCGGCTATGTCACCGGCGACCGGCACCACCTCCCAGGTGCCTGCCCAGACTCGGTCCAGCTCGGCCCTCCCGCGCGCGTCGGCGATGACGCGCCAGCCGCGGTCGACGAGCGCGCGCGTCAGTGCCAAGCCGAGACCGCGCGAAGCTCCGGTGACGATGGCGACAGGCATGTCGCCACCGTACGAGGTCGTGCAGCCCAATCGCTATCGGGAATTGGTCCTAGGACCTGCGGCCGACGCGCGACGCGTAGAGCGCCGCCTGCGTCCGGTCGGCGAGCCCGAGCTTCCCCAAGAGGTTGCTGACGTGCGTCTTCGCGGTCTTCTCTGCGACGCCGAGCTCGAGCGCGATCCTCTTGTTCGAGAAGCCGCGGCCGATCAAGCTGAGCACCTCTCGTTCACGCGGCGTCAAGCGCTCGTAATCGACATCCTGCTCGCCCTCCGAGAGAGCCTCGACGAGCCGAGCCGCCACCGCCGGGTCGATCAACGCCTCGCCGGCGTCGGCGGCGCGGATCGCACGCGCCAGCTCCTGCGGCTGGACGTTCTTCAGGAGGTACCCCGCGGCGCCTGCGCGCATTGCCGGAAGCAGGTGCTCGTCGTCGAGGAAGCTCGTCAGGACGATGACCCGCGTTCCGGGCGCGCGCTCTCGAAGCGCTCGCATCGCCGAGACTCCGTCGAGCTTCGGCATCACGAGGTCCATGAGGACGACGTCCGGCCGCAGCTCGGCCGCAAGGACAACACCCTCCTCGCCGTCGCCGGCTTCACCGGCGATCGCTATCTCGTCCTGCAGCTCGAGGAAGTTGCGCAACCCCTCCCGGACGACCTCGTGGTCGTCGACGATCAGCACGCGGATCGGGTCAGGCATGCGCCGTCTCCAGATGGACTGTCGTGCCTGCGCCCGAGGCCGAGCGGACCTCCAGCCGCGCGCCGAGCCGTTGCGCGCGTTCCTCCATCGACGTGAGCCCGAGCCGGCGCGACCGCACGCCGGCGGCGTCGGGATCGAAGCCCACTCCGTCGTCCTGGATGTCGAGCACGAGCCGGCCGTCATCGGCGCGGAGCCGCACGACGATGTGCGTGGCGCGCGCATGTCGTAGCGCGTTCTGCAATGCCTCCTGGGCGATACGAAAAACATCCTGGTCCCTGCGGAGATCGCGCGCGACCTCGAGGTCGCCGTCGAGCTCGATCTCCGTGGGCTGGAGGCGTCGCAGCACGTCGACGTGCTTCCGCAATGCACCGCAGAGGCCGTCGCGCTCCAGGTCGGGCGGCCGCAGCTCGAAGATCAGCGAGCGCAGCTCCTCGAGCGCCTCGGTCGCGAGCTCCTGGAGCTTCATCACCTGTCCGCGTGCCTCGCCGGCATCGCGGTCGAGCAGCGTCGCGGCCGCCTCCGCGTTCAGGACGAGACTGAAGAGCTTCTGGCTGACGGCGTCGTGCAGCTCGAGAGCGAGCCGGTTTCGCTCGGACAGGATCGAGAGCTCGCGGCTCTGCTCGTAGAGGCGGGCGTTCGTGATCGCGATCGCGGCATGCGCCGCGAGCAGCTGGATGAGCTCCTGATCGGCGGCGGTGAACTCCTGCTCACCTTCCTTCTCCGTGAGATAGAAGGCGCCGATGACGCCCTCCGGCGCGACGATCGGGACGCCGAGGAACGAGTGCATGTCGGGATGGCCGCGCGGCCACCAGCCGTTGAAGCGGGGATCCTCGTGGATGTCGCCGGTGCGGAACGGCTCCGCCGTCTCGAGCATCGCGCCGAGCATCCCGTGCGTTCGCGGGAGCGGGCCGAGGGACGCGATCAGCTTCTCGCTCATTCCAGAGGTGAGGAACTGGCTGAAGCCGCCGTCGTCATCCGGGATGCCGAGCGCCGCGTAGCGCGCGCCGGCAAGCGTGCGAGCGCTGTGCACGAGCCGCTGCAAAACCTCCTCGACCGAGAGCTCGGCGCCGATCGCCAGCACCGCGTCGCTCACCGCCTTGAGCTCGGGATTCAGCTCTGCCATGACGACGACGATACGCCGGCCGCTGCTCTCAACGTTCGATCCGCGAAGACGACGACCGCGAGGGTGACAGCGAGGAGCGCATCGAGGGCGACGGGCGGCAGCGCACTCTCGGCCGCGAGCAGCGCTGCGAGCACCGCGGCGCCGGTGAGCTTCACCAGGATCCCGCGCTTGTGCGGGCCCTGGACGGTGACCGTCCTCGCCCCGATGAGCCCGAGGAGAAAGAGCAGCACGCCTCCGATCAGCGCCACGCTCGGACCGGCGCCGAGGTGGTCGTCTCCCGAATGCTCGATCAGCAGCCGCACGCCTGCGCTCATCGCCGCAAGCCCCATCAACAAGGGGATGTGTGCGTACGAGTAGACAACGACCGACATGGTCGAGCCGCGTAGCGCTACGTCGCTTTGGCCGTCGAAGTAGAGCCACCACACCGCGGCAATCGCAGCGAACCCGAGCACGGCGGCCGCGACGGAGCTTGCCTCCCAGTGCGTGTCGGCGGTCCCGATCGCAACGGTCACAACGGACTCGCCGAGGACGATGAGCGTGAACAGCGCCCACCGTTCCGGCAGGTGACGCGGGTCCGTCGGGATACGGCGATGCAGGCGCGTCGACAGCGGCGGCAGGCTCAGCTCGAGGATCTGGGCGACGACCCACACCGCGTATCTCCACGGCGGGTCGACTGCGAGCGACCCGAGCCACAGCGCGGCGCCGACCGCGTACCACGTGCCGTAGAAGCGAATCAGCGGTCGTGCCTCGGGCACCGCCCGCCACGCCCGCGCATAGAGCAAGAGCATGATCGAGCGCAGCACGACGTACGCAATCGCGAACGCGGCGCTGTTCTTGCCTCGCGCGACGTCGCCGATCAGCACGGCCAGCGCAGCGATCGCGAGCATCGCGCCGAAGTAGGAGAGGCGGAAAGCAAGATCGTCGGTGTCGAATCGCGTGGCGTAAGCCATGTATCCCTGCCACGCCACGAACACCGGAAAGAAGAGCGCGGCGAAGCGAAGAAAGCCGCCCGCGGAGTGGTCGACGACGAGCACGTGCGAAAGCCCGGCGATCGCGACCACGAAGACGAGATCGAAGAAGAGCTCGAGCCAACTCGCGTGCCGATCCTCCTGCTGCGTCAGCGTCAGCAGGCGCGGCGGCTCGAACCAGTGCACGCGGCCGTCGTCCTCGGTGCGCCTTTGGACGCGGATGCCCATCTCCGGCATTCTTCACAGCACGCTTACGGGCCGCGGCTAACCTCTCGCGGTGAGGTCCCGGGAGGCACGCGTGTTTCTGTGGATCGCCTGCTGCGTCGCGGGCGTGCTTGCGCTTGCGTCCGGAGAGGCACGGGCGGCGCCGCTGCGACCCGATCTCGCGATCACGTCCGTGACGACGAACCGTGTGAGCCTCGTCGGTCGGCCGTTCTACGTGAGTGCAACGGTCATCGAGCGTTCGCGCCGCGTCGGGGCGAGAGCACGGATCACGGTCACCGCGAACGACATTGCGCTCGCGACGAAGAACATCGTCGTCCGGCCGGGACGCCGGCTTGTCGTGAAGCTGCCCGTGGCGCTGGCCGCGCCGGGGAAGACGCGCCTCGTCACCGCTGTGACGGGCACGAAGCCGGTCGAGGCGGTGATCTCGAACAACGTTCGGCGCGTGACGGTGGATGTTGCGGAGTTTCGCGCGCGCTGGTCATCCGTCGTCGTGCCGAGCTTCGGAGGCTACGGCGGGCAGTTCAACCATCATGTCTACTCGGCGCTCAGCCGCGCCGTCGGCATCAATGACACGAACGTCGTCGACATGGAGCAGAAGATGCGAGCGTTGCACCCGCAGTTCTCGCGCATCTTCTTCACGTCGCAGGCGTTCACCGATCCCGACAAGATGCAATCGTTCGTGCGCACGGTGCTGTTCGCGCAGAGCACCGGGACGACGATCAACATCACCTGGCAAGGCGGGACGCTCAGCGTCGCGAGCGGAACCGTTCAGAAGTTCGCGAACGTGCTGCTGGACCTCGTCCGCAACCGTGGGGTCACGAACCTGCGTTGGCTCACGCTGCAGAACGAGCCGAACCGGACGCGCATGACCATGCAGCAGTACGAGACGCAATACCGCGAGCTCGATGCGTACATCCAGAGCATCCGCGGCCAGGTGCGCTATATGGGCGGCGATCTGGTGCGCGCGCCGGACGGCGGCGCCCCGAACCAGGCCGCGTGGTTCCAGTACATGGCATCGCGCATGTCCGACATCCTCGACGCCTACTCCATTCACGTCTTCTGGGACTACTGGGATACCCAGAAGCTCGTGGATCGTCTGAAGGAAGTCCGCGCGATTGTCAATACGCTGCCGCAGCAGGCCCGGAAGCCGATCTACGTGACGGAGTACGGCGTGCGCGGCCTGCGCGTGTTCAACGGCGCGCCGCAGGTCGACCCGGGCGTGTGGCAGGACGGCTCGGCCATCGGCCAGACGAACGTCAGCGCTTTCCAGCAGGCGTGGTTCGACGTCCTCGCGGCCAATCTCGGGTACGTGGCAACGAGCAAGTGGGACTCGTACTTCGGGCGGTACGACAACACCACGCAGGCGTACTACTTCATCGGTGACCCGCAGAACGGCTGGCCGCTGTACCCGCTGTACAACCTCGTGCAGCTGCTCACTACGACGGTGAAGCGAGAATGGAAGGTCGCCGCGGTCGACTCCGTGCCGGCGACGTCGCGGCTTCTCGGTGCCTACCTCGGCAAGAACGGCCAGCAGACGATGGTCGGCCTCGACACGGCCGGTGCCCAGCTGAACACGGCGTCGCCGACACCGATCTCGTACAGCATCGCGGGACTGCCCCCTTTGAAGACGCTCCAGCTCGTCGTGTGGAACGAGGCGGGTAACGGGCTTGTCGGTCCGGCGCGCTCGGTCTCCACCGATGCGGCCGGCGTCGCGAGCATCACCGTCCCGCAGCAGGGCGTCTTCGTCCTCACGACGCTTCGTTTGCCCAGCTCATGACGAGGGGAGACCGCCGGCGCCCTTGCGCCGGCGGTCTCTTAGTCGCTCGTTGCTAGGCGCCGGTTGAGTCGTTGTCGTGGTCGCAGTGCGACGACCCCGACTGTGTCGTCGTTGTGGCTGTAGTAGCCGCGTCCGACGATTTGGAGCCGTTGCCGCCGCTCGCGGCAATCGCGACTCCCGCGCCGCCCAGGGCCATCGCCGTGACAGCGGTGGCGAGGAGGGCGGTGTGCTTCGGTCGGAACACGGAGAACCTCCTTTCCGTCGTCGTGTCTCGGCGATGGAACACCGCGCTCGTAAGAACGACTGAAGATCGAGCTAAGAAGTTCCTGAGAGTTCGGCCGGCGTACCTGCGACGCTAATCGGCTGCTTCGGCGGGCACGAGCCGCTCGCGCCTGCGCCTGCGCGGCGGCGTCACGAAAGCTGCGACGCCGGCGCCGACGAGGGCCGCGATCGCGCAGATGCCGAAGGCGAGCTCGAAGCCGACGACGGAGGGACGTCCTCCGTGCCGGCGATGGTGTGCCCGCCAACAGCGCGGCGCCGACCTGGCCGCCGATGACGCCGCCGACGGTTCGCATGACGGTGTTCATCCCCGTCGCGACGCCGGTCTCCGACAGGCGGACGGCTTCGGTATCAGTGTCGGCATGGCGGCGAACGCGAATCCGACACCAACACCGAGCCAGCGTCAGGATCGCGAGCGTCACGTGTCGTGCTGGCGCTCGGCTTCCAACGGCGCCACCCTTGCGCCGGCACCCGTGGAGGTTCGCTTGGACGAACGGGTGGGTCTGTCTCGCCTCTCGGCCGGTCCGGCTCACCGGGCCCGCGGCCCACACTGCTTCCATGGGAGATCTGGTCGACCTCGCCACGCGACGAGCCGGCGCGATCGACGTGGCGCTGATGTGGGACCGAAGCGAGCGAACCCTCATGGTTGTCGCCCGCGACGCCAGCACGAACGAGGAGGTGGCGATTCCCGTTAGCGGCGCCGACGCGGCCGAGGTCTACCGGCACCCATTTGCGTACGCGCACCGTTCGGCGGGCGCACGCGTTTCGCGGCGGGGGTGAGCAGCACGGAGCCCACCGCCGGCGGCGGGCTCCGTTTCGGCCCCCTCTGACCGAACCTCTGTCAGCGGCAGGCGCGCACGACGCGGTCGATCGTGACGACCCGGTCGAACGCCACTGCCACACGGGCGCGCACGGTCCTGCGCGTCTTGAAGCGCAGCTTCGCGCTGAACGGCGCGCGGTTGTCGCTCGCGAGCCTGCGTCCGTTCGCGTAGAAGCCGACGCTCTCGACGCCGGAGCCCGAGACGGCGGCCTTCACGACGCCGCAGCGCCCGCTCCGCGAAGCCGCGTAGCGCACGCTCGGGGCCGCGCGACACGTAGCGCCTGCGCAACTGACGAGATTGTGGAGCCGGGCCGCGAGCGAAGCCTTGATCGCGTCGTACGCGGGATTCGCGTGCAGGCTCTGCAGCTCGTAGGGATCGCGCGCCAGATCGTACAGCTCGCGATCTCCGTTCAGGTGCTCGACGTACTTGAACTGCCGCGTTCGGATCGCATCGAAGTGCGTGGGCCCCGGCATGTTGTCGATGAGGAGGTCGCGCCCGAGCTCGCGCCCGCCGTCGCGCCAAATCGGCAGCAGCGAGGTGCCGTCCACAACGCGGCCCGGCCGGGCACCTGCGGCCGCGAGGATCGTCGGCGCGTCGTCGATGTTCATCACGAGCTGCTTGCGGTGCACGCCGCGCGGCAGCGTCGGATTCCCGGTCCACCGCATGAGCAGCGGCAGATGGGTCGACTCCTCGTAGTGCAGCACCTTGCCGGTCCTGACCCGGTGCTCGCCGTGGAAGAACCCGTTGTCCGACGTGAAGATCAGCAGCGTGTTGTCGAGCTCGCCCGTCTGGTTCAGGGTGTCGACGATCGAGGCGACGGCCTCGTCGACGGCCATCAGCGTCTCGCGCCGCTGCTGCCAGTTCTCCTGGATCGCCGCCCGTTGCGCCGCGGTGATAAGCGGTCGGCGCCGGATGACGAGTGGCTTGTCCGAGACGTCCGCCTCGTTGAAGTTCGGCGGCTGCGGCAACGGCGTTCCGGCGAGCTTGTCCCGGAACCGCGCGGGCGGATCCGGCGTCGGCTGGTTCCGCGGGTCGCCGGGCTCGCGCGGGCCGCCCGAGTGGTCGGCGAGAAACGCGACCCACAGGAAGAACGGCCCTGCGGTTGCGCGTCGGCGGATGATCTCGTTCGCCTTGTCGCGATAGACGTCGGTCTGGTAGCAGGACGGTTGCGGGACAGCGCAGTACGTCGTCAAGACGCCGTTCTCGTTCAGCGTGTAGCCGTAGTAGCGGTATGTGCTCGGGTCGACCGAGCCGCGCCACTCGCTCCACCCCGGTGGGATCTCGAGCGGGTTTCGGCGCCCGTACCCATTGAGGTACTTGCCGAGGTGGACGGTGTAGTAGCCGGAGCGCTGAAGCCATACGGCGAGGGTGTTGGTCGAGTCGAGCTTTTCGAAGCCGCCGTCGGGCAGTGCGTTTCCGCGCACGCCGTTGTTGTGTGAGTACTGCCCGGTCAGGAACGTCGCGCGGGAAGGGCAGCAAAGGGAGAACGAGTCGAAGTTGTTGTCGAACGTCACGCCCGGAGCGCCGATCAGCCTGCGGACATTCGGCAGCACGTCCATCTCGGCGAGAGTCTGGTCGTCGGTCTCCAGGACGATGATGTTCGGGCGCGCCACGGCCGCCGCAGCCGCGTGCGCGTTTCCCTTGTCCTTCGCTACGACGGCGATTCCGGAGGCCACGGCCACGAGCGCCGCGATTGCCAGTCCAAGCCTGCCCATCGTCCCCCTCTCGTCTGACCTCGGACGGTGTTATTGCCGTGCACTGTTGCGTGCGCGTTCAGGCCGAGCAAGGATTCTGTAAGACGTCAGCTGCCTACGCTGCCAGCCGCTCCTCGGCACGACGGTCGTCGACGAGCGGAACTCCGCGCGAGCGGAGCCAGACGAGGAGCGACGTCGCGACCCCGACGAGCCCGGCGATCGCGAAGGCGAGCTCGGTGCCGCCGATCGCCGTCAGCCAGCCGGAGATGATGCCTCCGGCCGTCCCCGTTCCCGCGAATGCGAAGAAGTAGAGGCCGATCAGCCGGCCGCGGAGGTGGTCCGGCGCGGAGAGCTGGATCAGCGAGTTCGAGTTCGACGACCACGTCGTGAAGAAGATGCCGGCGACGAAGAGCAGCACCGCGACCACGAGCGTCGTGCGGACCGGCGCGATCAGGAGCTGGCAGAGCGCGAAGCCGGCGCTGCCGAGCGCGGTCGTCCCCATGGTCGCGCGGCTGAGATGGGCCGAGACGAGCGCCCCGATCAGTGCGCCGACGCCGAAGACAGCGGAAAGGATCCCGAACGTCTCCGGACCCGAATGGAGCGTTTGCTTCGCGAGCACCGGCAGCAGGACGTTGAAGTTGAGGCAGAAGGTGCTCATCACGAAGACGAGGGTCAGGGTCAGCCAGACCCGGCTGTCCTGACGCGCGTACGAGATGCCTTCCTTGAGCCCAGCGGCGAGCGAACGCGGGCGTTCGCGGCGCTTCACCGCGTGGAACTCCTCCGGCCGCATCAGCAGCAGTCCGGCCAGCACGGCGAGGTAGCTCGCGGCGTTGACTGCAAAGCAGACGCCGGCTCCGGCCGCCGCGATCAGCACGCCGGCAAGCGCCGGCCCGAAGATCCGGGCGCCGTTGAAGACGCCGGAGTTGAGGCTGATCGCATTCGGCAGCTCTAGGGGCCCGACCATGCGGAACGTCAGCGACTGCCGCGACGGAGCGTCGAGAACCTGGACGAGGCCCATCAGCGTGGCGATCACGTAGACCTGCCACGCTTGCGCGACTCCCGCCAGTGCGATCACGGCGATCGTCGACGCGAGCAGCATCTGGGTGACCTGGGTGCTGATCACCGTGCGCCACGCGTCGAGTCGGTCGACGACCACGCCTGCGACCAGGCTGAAGAGCGTGAACGGCATGAACTGGCAGAGAGCGAGAATCCCGACCGCGAGGGGGGAGTGGGTCAGAGACAGCACGAGCCACGCCTGCGCGACTCGCTGCATCCAGGTGCCGATGTTCGAGATGACCTGCCCGGTGAAGAACAGGCGGTAGTTGCGATGCTTGCGCACGCTGAGGAACGTGCGTGCGCCGGCGCGAAGGATCGCCGCGGTCACGCTTCGGCGTCCTCCAAGAGGTGCGCCAAAGGCTCGATCGCCGCGTCGATCGCCTCCAGTTGCTCCGGCTCGAGTTGGCGGAGCCGCGCCGAGAGCCAGGCCGTCCGCTTCGACTTCACGGAACGGAGCACCTTGTGGCCGTCCGCCGTCAGGGTCAATCCCACGCGGCGCTGGTCGCCGGCGACCGGGGCCCGCTCCACGAGCCCGGCCTCCTCGAGCCGTGCGACGAACTTCGACATGCCCGGCACCGACACGCGTTCGAGCCGTGCAAGCTCGCGGATGCCGATTCCCGGGTGGTACTTGATCTGCACGAGCAGGGCCACCTGGCCCCCGGTGACTCCGAGGGAGTGGATCTCGCGGCGAAGCTCGCGGTTCAGCTTCAGCAGCACCGGCCGGAGCTGGTTCGCGATCGCGGTCGTATCGGCTGTCACGACGTGTGGCATCTCGTTAACCAGGTTAACGAATTCAGCCTACCCACGGCGTGCCGAAGTAACTCCCCCAGCAGGGGGAATTCCGGCACGGTTCCGTCACAGAAGGGCCATGTCCCCCTGCCGACCATTCGGGTCTCGACCCGCGCAGGTGGCCGGTCCGGACATGCGGACGCGTCCGGTCGGGTCGGCTTTTGCGTAACTCGGCACACATTCGTTGCACTTGCGTGACGGGTTCGGGGCCAGAACGGCCGATGGGACCGGGCCGGCCCGCGCCCGCGGAACGTCAACGGATTGGGACGGTTTCTCCACACGGCGCAGGCGGGTGGGGACGCCGCCTCGGCACAATTCCGGCCGATGGCCAGGAATCCCTTCGACGACGTCGCCCGCGGGTTGCGCCAGCTCGGCGAGCGGCTCTCGCAGACGACGGGTGCCGGGGATCCCGCCGACTGGATCTCCGACCAGCTGCGACGGCCCGAGCCGGCGCGGACGATGGCCGAGCTGCAGGCCGAGCTCGATTCGCTCACGGGGCTTGAAACCGTCAAGGACCAGGTGCGTGCCCTCGTCGCGTTCCTCCAGGTACAGGCGGAACGGCAGCGGCACGGCCTGCCCGAGGTCGCGACCTCGCAGCACCTCGTCTTCCTTGGCAACCCGGGCACGGGCAAGACCACCGTTGCCCGGCTCCTCGCGGAGATGTACCGCGCGATGGGCCTCCTCAGACGGGGCCACCTCGTCGAGACCGACCGAGCCGGCCTCGTCGGCCAGTACGTCGGGATGACGGCGATCAAGACCGACCGCGTGGTCAGGCGCGCGCTCGACGGCGTCCTCTTCATCGACGAGGCGTACGCGCTCGCGCCGATGGACGAGCGGCTCGACTTCGGGCCCGAGGCGATCGAGACGCTCCTGAAGCGCATGGAGGACTACCGCCACCGGCTCGTCGTGATCGTCGCCGGCTATCCGCGGCTGATGCACCACTTTCTGCAGTCGAACCCGGGGCTTCGCTCCCGCTTCTCCCGCGAGATCGAATTCCCGGACTACGCGACCGACGAGCTCGTGGCGATCACCGAGAAGTTCGCAGCCGAGTACCAGTACACGCTGGATATCGGAGCGACGGACGTCCTGCGTCAGATCCTCGCCGGCGCGGCACGGAGCGAGGGCTTCGGCAACGCACGGTTCTCGCGAACGCTCTTCGAGCAGGCGCTGAACGCCCAGGCCCTACGGCTTGCGGGTGTCCGGGGCGCGGAGCTCGCCGAACTCGACCGGCTCGAGCTGATGACGCTCCGAGGTGACGACTTCCTCGCCGGCGCCCGCGCGCTGGGCGAGGAGCCGGCGGTCGCACAGCCGCGCGGCAGCTTCTGGCGCCGACGCGTCAGCTGAGCCAGGCGGCGATCAGGAAGGCGATCGCCGCGAGCGCCGCGAGCCCGACGAGAACGAGGTTCGCGACGAGCAGCATCGTCATCCGCCGTGAACGGATCTTCTGCTCGCCCGGCGGCGCAATCTCGGTTCCGTCCTCGCGACGCCAGCCGACCGCCGACGCAAGCACGCCCGTTATGAACTGGTTGAGGCTGACGCCGTCACGGTCCGACGCACGCGCGAGCTCCTCGTGCAGGCTCGTCGGCATCCGGAGCAGGAGGCGCCCGCTGTAGTTCCCCGCACGCTGTCGTTGCTTCGACGAGCTCTCTTCAGGCGGCGCGTCCCGGACGGCGTCTGGTGTCGCCATGCCACGAGTGTACCGCTCTAGAAGCGGACGAACCCCCTTTTCCCTCCAGGTCGGCGCGCAGCTTTGCGAGCCCCGAGGCGAGGACCCGTGACGTCTGTGTCTGTGAGATGCCGAGGCGTTCGGCGATCTCGTCCTGGCTCATGTCCGCGAAATAGCGGCAGCGGACTGCCTGCCGCTCACGGCGGTGCAGCGTCCGCATGCTCCGCCAAAGCGTTACGCGGTCTTCGCTCGCGTCGAACACCTCGTCGGCGCTGACTGCCGGCGCCGCCTCCGTGAGCGACATCGGTCTGCGCGCCTGCTCCACTCGCAACGCGTCGTCGAGTTCGCGGTCGTCGAGCTCGGCCGCCGCCGCGAGCTCGCACGACGTCGGGTTCCGGTGCAATCGCGCGGCAAGCTGTCTCCGCGTATACAGCAGCCTCGAGCTGACCTCCTGGTGGCGGCGCGGGACGCGGATCGGCGCGGTCTTGTCACGCAGGTGCCTCTTGATCTCGCCGAGAATGTTGGGCGCAGCGAACGCGGCGAGATCGACGCCGCGTTCCGGGTCGAACCGGTCGACGGCCTTGATCAGCCCGATCGACCCGACCTGCACGAGATCCTCGACGCGCTCCCCGCAATTCGCGAAACGCTGGGCGAGCGAACACGCGAGCGGGAGGTACGCCTCGATCAGCCGCTCTCGCGCAGCGAGGTCGCCGTTGCGATACGCGCGGTGCAGCATCGCAACCTGCACGTGCGAGGGACGTCGTCCTGCCGCAGTGACGAGTTCCATTTCGACGCAATGGACTCTAGAGATTCCGCCGTGAATTTACAAATCGATGGGTGGTTAGGTACGCCCGTGGGTATTTCTATCTTGGACGTCCATTTCCAATCTCTGCACGGAGGGCGGGTGCAGGAGATCCAGAGCAACGGCACGAAGAGCGCAAGCGCCGGGACCCTGCGCAGGGCTGCGTTGGCTCCGGCGATGGCAGTCGCCGTCCTCGCGTTCGCCGCCCCGGCGCACGCCGGGGACCCACTGCAGCCGCCCGCCGCGCCTCCGACGGCGGCGCCGGTGGTACCCGTCGAGGACTCGGTCTCCACAGTGCCCGAAACAGGCGCGACTGTTCCCGAGATGACCGAGACGGAGATGCCCGAGATGGGCGTCGAACCGGGCGCGTCTGCTCTTCCCGCCCAGGAGCCCGCCCCGGTCGCGACACCGGCCGATGCCGAGGCGCCGGTCGAACCTGCAGCTCCGAAGACGGTGGTGAAAGAGGCGAAAGCGCCCGCAAATCAGCGCACTTGGGTCCAAGTGCGCACGGTACAGCCACGACCGGTCGCGCGCCGTTGGGAGCCGCAGCGCGCGGCGATATCACCTCCACGCCCGGTGATTCGCGTCCGGGCGCCGGTTGCGAGGAGACACGTCCATCATCCCGCTCGCCATGCCACTCGCACATCCCGGGTCGCGTGGTATCAGGTTTCGGCCGCGCAGTATCAACGCACCTCGAAGCCGACGATCGGCTCCGCGTCGAAATCGGCACCGACCCGGGCGCAGAAGTCAGGGGCATACGCTCGGCAGGCACGTGCGCGGGCTTCGAATCACATTCGCGGCACGCTGCCGAACCGCACTCGGATTTGTGCGCAGCAAGCCGTTAAATGCCTCGATTCATGTGCCGACAACGGCGGTTGGAAAGTTGTTCGGAACGATCGCTGGATCTCCGGCTGCAAGTCGCCGAATGCCGCCCGAGACATGCTCCCCGAAGACCGGAACTCGGCCGGCGACATGGGCCTCGATCGACCCGGGCCGGTGTCGAACGGCAAGCCGGGTGCGCAGTATCAGTGTCCGGGCACGCAGTATCACGACTACTGGTGCGACGAGAGCCTCGGCGAGTCGCCGACACTACCGCTCGACGAGGACGAGCCCGACGTCGACGAGCCCGATGTCGACACGGACACGCCCGAGGAAGAGCCCACGGCCTCGTGTCCGGAAACCGCCGTGCCGGTCGACGCAAGCAGTGACGAGGCCGACTCCGATCTCGACGACGGAGGCTGGGACAAGCCCAGCCTCGGGTACTGCGACGACGCCGCTGCCGATGCGCCGATCCGACCGGGCCGCGGCCCTGAACCGCCGACGAGCGAGCAGGGGCCTCCTGCGCAGGTGCCACAACCCCCGGTTCCGCCTGCGCCGCAGCCGGCTCAAGTGCCTCTCGCGCCACCTCCGTCAGGAGAGGCGGCCGCGCCGACACAGACGGAGACGTCCGCGGCTCCTCCGCCGGACGCGCAGCCGACGGCGAGCGAGCCGCCGCCCGCGGCACCGGCACCGACGCCTTCAGTGCCGCCGGCAGATGCAGTACCCAAGAACACGCGCGCGACACGCGTCGGCGTCACACCGGCGGCACGCAATCCAACGCCCGTTTCAGACGAGGCGCCGGTCGTCTCACAACCTTCGACTCACGTGGTCGCGAGGGCCACGCCGACCAAGACCGCGCCTGCGCCGAAGAAGCGCGTCGCGACCAAGCGCGCGGTGACGACACCGGAGCTCCGGAAGGCCCGGAGGGCGTCACCCGTGACGCGGCCGGCGACAGACGTCACCCCGTCACAGCAGCCGCGCGTGATCAGGCCGGTCGCTGCCGCGTCGAACGGACTGGACGGCTGGCTGCTCGCGGCGATGACGTTGTTCGGTCTCTCGGTGCTCGCGTTTGCGCTCGCCGCCGTGTCGGAGGTCGACGGCGGGACAGCTGCGCTCACGAAGATGCGGTCGCGTCTCGGGAGCAGGGGCCTTTCGGCGCGCCGCGTCCGGCTCGATTCAGGGAACGGCGCCGCAGCGCCTTCGCGCTCACCCGACGGCATCCGCTATCGCGACTGACGTCTTGGCCCTACGACTCTTTCGGCAGTCGCCGCAGCTGATCGATCTTCAGAGGGGTGACCCTGAGATCCGAGGCTCGGATCGGCGCGCCCGACTCGTTGTAGACGAGCGTCTCGGGCCCAGCCGCCGCATCCTCCGACACGCCGGAAGTGACGCCGACGAGCAACCCGAGTTCCGTCGCCTTGCGCACGGCTTCCATCCGGTTCGCGACCTCGAGCTTTCGCATCGCGTGACTGAGGTACTCCTTCACCGTGTGCCGGCTGAGGTACAGCCGAGCGCCGATTTCCGGGTTCGTCAGTCCCTCCGCGACGAGGCGAAGCACCTTGAGCTCTTGGCCGCTGAGCTTCGGCTCGTCCGACTTGCTGCGCGAATCGATGAGCGCCGCGGCAGCGCGCGGGTGCAGGACGCTCTCGCCGGCGAGAACGCGCTGGATCGCTCCGGCGAGGTCAAGATCCTCGGCGTCCTTGAGCAGGTAGGCGCGGGCGCCCGATTCGATCGCCGCGCGAACGGACGCCTCCTCGCCGTGCATCGAGAGCACGATGATCGCGGTGGAGGGGGACCGCTCGAGGAGGGCCCCGCACACCTCCGGCGCCGGGCGGTCGGGCAACTTCGAGTCGAGGAGGACGACGTCGGGATCGTGCCGGGCGGCGGCCGCGAGCGCCTCCTCGCCGGTACAGGCCTCGGCGACGACCTCCGCGCCGTTCCCCGACAGCTCCGCCCGGATTCCCTGCCGGACGATGCGATTCGGCTCGATTACGAGCACACGGGCCGCCACGAACCGCATGGTAGACCCCTCCACCCGCCGGGGGGGATTCGAAACCCCCACCCGGGGTCTAGTCGCGGCTTCCGTAATTGCCGATCTTGCAGGCCATGCTGAAGCCGCGACGGTGCTGCTTTGCGCTGCTGTTTTGCATCCTGGTCTCGGCCTTCGGCCTAGCCTATGTAGACGCGGCTCGGGCTGACGACTGGGGAGATTCGTCGAGCAGCGCCTCCCAAACGAGCTCGAACAGCTCGTCCTCCTCGTCCGACAACACGAGCAGCACGAGCCAGAGTGTCACCCAGACCCAGACGGGCGGAGCAGCCGGCAGCGGCCAGTCGCAGACCGTTACCCAGAGCGCTCCCACGGATCAGACGTCGAAGGCGGCGGCCACCTCGACCCAGACCCCGACGAACGTCTCGAGCGGCGGCAGCGCGCAGCAGACGAGCTCGTCGACGGCCTCGAGCACATCGGGGAACACGAACACCACGCAGCAGCAGAGCTCCCAGACGCAGAGCGGCGGGAGCAGCACTCCCGCGAGCGCGTCCGCACCTGCGCCCGATTCTCACCCGAGCGCGAAGGCGTCGCCAGGGCAGTCCCAGAAGGCTGAGCAGAGCGCGCCGACGAACCAGACGTCGAACGCGACGGCGACCTCGAACCAGATCTCACCGACGAACGTGAACGTCGTCGTTCGGATCGACAGCCCGGGCGACGACGGGCCCGTGACGCAGACGAACACGTCCAACGCGACGGCGACCGGCGGGAACACGAACGACGTCGCCCAGCAGGCGACGCAGGCCCAGAGCGCCGGGGGAGGAGGAGCCGGTCCAGGCAACGGCCAGGCTCAGACGTCGACGCAGAGCGCGCCGGTGACGCAGGACGCGAACGCGACCGCGACCTCGACCCAGGTCAATCCGACGAACACCAATATTGTCGTTCGGAACAAGAGCCCTGGCGACGACGGGCCGGTGACGCAAACCAACAATTCTGGGGCAACCGCCGGCGCGGCGAACTCGAATGCCGTGAAACAGGGCTCCGACCAGGCCCAGACGGGCGACGGCAACGGGTCGGGCGGGCAGTCGCAGGCGGTCGACCAAACCGCCCCGACGACGCAGACGTCGAACGCGCCGGCGACGTCCAAGCAGACCTCGCCGACGAACGGGAACGTCTCGGTGACCATCGACCCGAACGCCCCGGACCCGAACGGCTCGGGGCTGCTCGGCACGTTGATCAACATCTGGGTCCCACATGCGGCATCGAGCACGCCGACGCCGGCGACCGCGCCGGCCACGGTGTCGACCACGACGGCAGCGGTCGACGCAACGCCGGCGGCCGGGGCAACGCAGGTGAACACCTCCACGGCGACCGCGGCTGCGACGAACACGAATCAGGTCACGCAGACGGCGAACCAGGCTCAGACGGCGGGCGACGCAGGCCCCACCCAGTCTCCCATCCAGGTGGGCGGAGGTCAGAGCCAGGTCGTGACACAGAGCGCCCCCACCACCCAGGTGGCCAACGCCTCGGCCACGTCCACCCAGACGGGGATGACGAACCTCGGCGGCCAGCAGAACAACATTTCGTCCGCGACGGCCACGGCCAACAACGAGAACCAGATCCACCAGATTGCGGATCAGGTGCAGGTCGGGGGGGCCGGAGGGAGCCAGTCGCAGGTGATCGACCAGAGCGCCCCCTCCACGCAGACAGCGACGGCGACCGCGACCTCGCATCAGTCCCGGGCGACCAATGGCAAGCATGGTCGGCAGACGAACAGGTCCACGTCGACGGCTTCGGCGGGCGGGACGAACCACGCTTCCCAGAGCGCGCAGCAGGCTCAGACGGGTGGCGGCCCTCAGTCTCAGGTCATCGAGCAGAGCGCACCGTCCGGCGCCGACATCGACACGCGCGCGGCCGAGAAGCAGCCGATCGCGACCACCTCGAAGCCGAGCTGGCTCGAGATCGTCACCGCGGGCGCCGCGCCTGAGCTGGCGTACTTCAAGAGCCGAATCGCGCGCTGGGCAGATCCGGGCGCCGCGACGCGCTCCGCCTCGGGACCGCGGCGGGCCGCACGCCGAGGCGCGCCGACCCCGAGGCAGGAGCGGCTCCCGCTCCCGCCACAGTCGCCCACCTCGCTCGGCGCCGCCCCGTCGGGCGCAGGCGTCGGCGGGTTGTGGGTCTTCGCGACTCTACTGATTCCCTTTGCTTTGACGGCCCCGTGGTGGGCACGTCGTTACGGCCCATCGGGCTTCCGGCGACTGATGGGCGTCGTCGTTCGTCTCGAACGCCCCGGCTAGGCCCGCGGCCCTGCCGGCGACCGCTCGCCGGCACGTGCCGCGGCGCTCCGGCGCGCCCCGGTAGAGACAGACGTAACGACGACTAAAGGAGAAGTTGAAACCAGCCATGAAAAGCCATCTCATTGCGGTGGGCATCGCATTGATCGCCCTCGCCGCGTGGGTGGGGACGGCTTCTGCCGCACCGCCTCCTCCGCCGCCAGGCGCGGACCAGATGCTCGGCCAGCTGGGCCAGGGTTATCAGGGTGCGCCGGCGACGGGTTGGGCGGGGCAGACGGCTTCGAACGCGAGCCTGCCGGTCGGCATCAGCGATGCCGGCGTCAAGGTTGGGTCGGGCTCGGGCTCGGCGACTCAGGACGCCACGAACACGGCGGACGCTGACGCGTCGAACAAGAGCTCGACCGACCAGACGGCGACGGCCACGCAGACGGGTGGCAGCTCCGGCTGCTACGCGGGCTGCGGCGGTGCCGGGCAGGCGCAGAACATCGACCAATCGGCGAACACCAAGCAGAACGCCGACGCCGATGCGACTGCGAAGCAGAACGCGGTCAACGCCAATGTCCCGGTGAGCATCGCGGGCGGAAGCGTGTACGGCGGCTCGAGCTCGGCAACTCAGGACGCCACGAACAAGGCGGACGCTGACGCGTCGAACAAGAGCACGACCGACCAGACGGCGACAGCCACCCAGACCGGCGGCAGCTCGACCTGCCAGTACGGTTGTGGTGGGGCCGGCCAGTACCAGAACATCGATCAGTCGGCGAACACGAAGCAGGACGCCGACGCCGATGCGTACGCCGACCAGAACACCGTCAACGCCAACGTCCCCGTCTCCATCGCGGGTGGGAGCGTCTACGGCGGCAAGAGCTCGGCCGATCAGACGGCCGTGAACAAGGCCGACGCCGACGCGACCAACAAGAGCAAGACCACTCAGGACGCGACCGCTACGCAGACCGGTGGCAGCAGCGAGTGCTCCTCCGGCTGCGGCGGTAACGGCCAATACCAGAACATCGACCAGTCGGCGAAGACGAAGCAGGACGCCGACGCCGATGCGAAGGCAAAGCAGGACGCAGTGAATGCGAACGTTCCCGTCAGCATCGCCGGAGGCGACGTGAACGGTGGTTCGAGCTCGGCAAGCCAGACGGCCATCAACAAGGCCGACGCCGATGCCACGAACAAGAGCAAGACCGACCAGAGCGCCACGGCCACCCAGACGGGCGGCAAGAGTGAGTGCCACTCGGGTTGCGGCGGCAACGGCCAGGAGCAGAACATCGACCAGTTGGCGAAGACGAAGCAGGACGCCGACGCCGATGCGAAGGCCAAGCAGAACGCCGTCAACGCGAACGTCCCGGTAAGCATCGCCGGAGGGGACGTCAAGGGCGGTTCGAGCTCAGCAGACCAGACGGCCGTGAACAAGGCCGATGCGGATGCTTCGAACAAGAGCAAGACCGACCAGGACGCGACTGCGACGCAGACCGCAGGCGACTCGAGCTGCTATTCGGGTTGCGGCGGCAACGGGCAGGAGCAGAACGTCACGCAGGACGCCAAGACGAAGCAGAAGGCGGACGCGGATGCGAAGGCCAAGCAGGATGCGTTGAACACGAACGCGCCTGTGTCGATCGCCGGTGGTGG
>JBKPDB010000115.1:0-7085 GCA_046727655.1 Actinomycetota bacterium | reverse complement strand
GCGCCCTCATCGTCGGCTATCTCCTGCTTCTCTGGTGGCGACCAACGCCGCAGTTCGGCTTGTGGCTGAACGTCATCGTCTGGTTTGCCCTCGCGGTGTTGGGCCTCGAGGTGCTGCGACGTCAGGCGGCCCGTGAATTCCCGGACACGGAGCCTCGAGGTCTGATCGACACCCTGCGCGACATTGTCGGTTGGCGCCCGGGGCGGAGGAAGACGGTCGCCGATCCTGCCGACGAGCTTGAACGTCTGGCGCGGCTCCGCGCCGAGGGCGCGCTCGACGAGGCGGAATTCGCCGCCGCGAAGGCGCAGATCCTCGGCGCGAGGCCTGCGGCGTAGGAGACTTCTACGGGTACGGAGTTGTCGTCGTCGTCGGCGTGGTCGTGCTGGTCGTCGGCGTCGGAGCCTTGATCACGGCCCGTCCCTTCGCGGAGACCGCGTACCACTTGGCGCCGAAGAAGGAGTTCCCTTCGCCTTTGGTCTGCCCTGCCCGCTTGTCGAGCATGAACGTGTAGAGCGGGTGCCTGTTGTATGTCACCTGGCGGCTCCCGTTGCTTCGCATCGTCGTTCCGAGCAGCGATGCCTTGAGGCCCGCACCGACGGTCGGCCTTGCTCCTGCGAGCACGGGCGGCCAGAACTTTGCGCACGCGCCGCTGCACGCGCTCTTGCCGTTCTTGTCCTTGAGGAACAAATAGATGGTGCGGCCTTTCGAGTTGACCAGGATCGGGCCGAGGCCCGTCTGGCGGAGCGAAACCGTCGCGGATGCTCCGCTTGCGCTCCGCGCGAGCGAGCTTGCAGCAAGGAACCCGATCACGCCGAGCACCGCCGCCAGCGTCACGAACAACCAAACAGTCCTTGGGTCGCGGCTCGCGACTTTCGTGTCTGCCGCTCTTCGATGTGCCATTTGTTTCATCCTCCGATCTGCCTGCTCGCCGGTTCTACGCTTCGGCGAGGCGGACCGGATTCGGTCTTTACAGCACCGTTACTGTTCAGCGTGGCATCGAGCTGTCACGCCGGTCGTTCTCGTCACGGCGGCCGCTCACGCCTTTATTCTCGGCCGAGCACGCGGACGTCCACGTCGAAATGATCGCCGAGCCGTAGCGACATTGCAGCGCTTCATCCTGACCGTCGAAGGAGGGACCTTCGAAGACATCGACGAGATCGAGCTTCCTCAGGCCCCGGCCGAGGGCGAGCCCATCGAGACGCGACTCGGCACCTGTCTCGTGACCCGCATAGAGCCTGCTGCAGAGGGCTCGCAGTACGCGGGCACGATCGTGTGCCGGCTGCCATAACCGACTGAGCGGCCGACGTGGGCTGGGTCTACACCGAGCTCGTTCTGGTCTCGATCGCGGCAATGTTGTCGCCGACCACGCTGTCGTTTTCGATCTTCACGCTCGTGGTCAGCGACCGGCCGCTGCGTTCGGGGGTCTGGTTCTATATCGGCGCTCTCGGTGCGACGCTCGGTATCGGCATCATCGCGGCCTTCGTCGTCGGCGACGCCGCAGCGTCGAAGAACCCGTCGACGCCGAAGACCTGGGTCGCGATCGTCGACGTCGCCCTGGCTGTCTTCCTGTTCGGCTGGGTCGTGCACGCCCTCCGTCGTCCGCGGGACCCTGAGAGGACTCGAAGCATGATGGAGCAGATGCGGAAGGTCACCGAGTCTCCGGCAATCGCCATCGTCGGCGCCGGAGCGACGCTGGCGAACGCCGGCGCGTTCATCCCGATCGCGTTGAAGGACATCTCGGAGCTCGACCCGAGCGCGATCCAGTACATCGCCGACTGGGCATTCTTCTCGATCGTCTCACTGCTTCCCCTGGGTGTGGCGCTCATCCTGCTGGTCGTCGCGCGTGAGTGGGCCGAGCGGCTGCTCGCCGCCACGAGAGACTGGCTGGTCCTGCACGTGAGGACGATCGCCGCCGTGCTGGTTCTGCTGGTGGCGGCGTCCCTGCTGCGTAGCGGCATCGCGGGCCTCACGGGCTAGGAGTCGGCCTGGAGTTGCTCGAGGGTCGGGTACAGCCGGCGATAGCGGGCGTACCCCTCTTCGTACACCGTGTGCAGCTCAGCATCCGGCTCGATGCGGTCGCGGACTCGGACGCACGCTGCGACCGCTTCGTAGGCGTCGCCGAAGACGCCCTTCGCGACGCCGCCGAGCAAGGCAGCCCCGTAAGCCGCGCCCTCCTCCGCTGCGGTCCGTTCCAGCGGCAAGTCGAGCACGGACGCCACGATCTCCAGCCACAAACTGCTCCGCGCGCCGCCGCCTGAGATTCGCCCCACCTCGACTTCGACTCCTACGCTCCTGAGGAGCTCGAGCGAGTCGCGCAGCCCGTACGCCACGCCTTCGAGCACCGCACGGGCGAGCGCCCCACGATCGTGACGCAGCGTCAGACCCACGAACGCGCCGCGCGCATCAGGATCTGCATGCGGCGTCCGTTCACCCGCCAGGTACGGCTGGAAGAGCAAACCCTCGCAGCCGGGAGGCCACGCCGCTGCCTCGCCGAGCAGCGTGTCAGCGGGCACGTTCCCGAGCGCCTTACCGAGCCACTGCAGGGACCCGCCGGCCGAGAGCATGACTCCCATGGAATGCCACGTCCCGGGTAGGGCGTGACAGAAGGTGTGCAACGCACCACGGGAATCCGGTGCGTAACCAGGCAGCGCCGCGAACACGACCCCCGACGTCCCGAGCACGACCGAAATCGGCCCCGGCCTGTCGATGCCCACGCCGAGCGCGCTCGCTGCCTGGTCACCGGCGCCTCCGAGCTCGGTCGACTCGCGCGCGGGCGGAAGGCACTCCGGCGCGACCTCCAGCGCCTCGAGCATCGGCCCGCTCCAACTCCTGCCGCGGACGTCGAAGAGCAACGTTCCCGACGCGTCGCTGACGTCGGTCGCCTGCTCCCCGGTGAGCCGCAGGCGCACGTAGTCCTTGGGCAAGAGGATGCGGCGGATGCGCGCGTAGGTCTCGGGCTCGTGCCGCCGGAGCCAGAGGAGCTTCGGCGCAGTGAAGCCGGTCAGCGCAGGATTGCCCGTGAGTTCGAGAACACGCTCCGGGCCGCCGACGAGCTGCTCGATCTCGCGGCACTCGGCGGCCGTCCGCTGATCGTTCCACAGAATCGCCGGCCGCAAGACGCGGTCACGCTCGTCGAGCGCCACGAGGCCGTGCATCTGCCCCGAGAGCCCGATTGCCGTCGGTTCGACGTCGAGCTCGCGCAACGCGACCTCGGCCGCGCGCGACCAGTCCTCCGGATCCTGCTCGGCCCAGCCGGGCCGTGGCGTCGCCAGCGGATAACCCCTTTCCGCCCGCGCCAAGACGTCGCCCCGGTCCGAGACCACAACCGCCTTGACGCCCGTCGTGCCGACGTCGAGGCCGACGAGAGTCGCGCTCACGCGCCGAGCGCTGCGTACACGACCGCGAACCCGGCGACGACGTGCTTCGGCACGACGCAGATGCCGAGCCTGGTCTTCATCCGCGGACCCGCTCCGCGATCGCATCGCCGACCTGCGAGGTGGATGCGTCGCCGCCGATGTCGCTGGTTCGCGGCCCCTCGCGGCAAACCTCCTCGACCGCCTCCAACACCTGCCTCGAGGCGCCCTCCTCGCCGAGCTGCTCGAGCATGAGCGCCGCGCTCCAGATTGCGCCGATCGGATTGGCGATCCCTTTGCCGGCGATGTCGGGCGCCGAGCCGTGGACGGGCTCGAAGATCGGGGTGCTGCCGTCGCCCGGGGCGAGGCTCGCGCTCGCAGCCATGCCCATGCCTCCCTGAAGCACGGCCGCGATGTCGGTCAGAACATCCCCGAAGAGGTTCGACGCGACGACGACGTCGAGGCTCGCAGGGTTGCTCACCAACCGCGCCGCGAGCGCATCGACGAGGACGCGCTCCAGCTTGACGCCGGGATGTTCGGCTGCGACCTCGTCGGCGACCTCGTCCCAGAGGACGTAGCCGTACCGCGATGCGTTCGACTTCGTCGCGCTCGTTAGGACTCCGCGGCGCTGCTCGGCGAGCTCGAACGCGTAGTTCACGACGCGTCGCACTCCTTTCCGCGTGAAGACGCTCGTCTCGAGGCCGACCTCGAGGTCGAGTTGCTGATGCGCGCGGCCGCCGACGCCCGAGTACTCGCCTTCGGTGTTCTCGCGGACGAAGAGCATGTCGACCGACTCACGCGTTGCGAGCTTCGATGGCACGCCATCGAGCAGGCGCGCGGGGCGAAGGTTCGCCCAGAGGTCGAGCCCCTGGCGCAGCGGGAGCAGCAGCCCCCAAAGGGACACGTGATCGGGAACCGCTGGATCACCGACGGCGCCGAGCAGGACGGCGTCGTACTGTCGCACGGTCTCGAGCGCGTCGGGAGGCATCATCACGCCGTGCTTGCGGTAATGGCCGGTTCCCCAGGGAAGCTCGTGCCAGCTCAGGTCGAGTGCGAGCGCGTCGACGACCTTGCGCGCCTCCGCGACCACTTCGGGGCCGGCGCCGTCGCCGGAGATCACGGCGATTCGGTGCGTCATGCGACGCTCGCCTCGAGCTCGTCCCAGCTCGGGATTGTCGAGCGGGCCGTCGAGCGCCCGGAACGAGTCGCGCGTTCCGAGCGTGCTGACGGGATCGACGGGAAACCCCGGCACGTCGAACGTCTCGCCATCCGTGTAAGCAGTGCAGCCGCGCTCGCCCTTGGTCACCACCGTCAGCTTCTCACGGCAGCCGTCGCCGCGGGGCCGCCGCCTGCAACCTCACTCGCTCGCGACCAGGCGGTTATCCGGGGCCAGGATGCCGCGGGACCCGAGAGCGTGTCTTCCGCGCGCTCCTCGCCGATCCGCTGAAGAGGCAGGGGGACGTTGCAGAGAAGCTCGCCGACCGCATGGTCGAGGTTAATCGGGTGCTCGTTCGATTGAATCTCGCCATGCACGCGTCGGTTGCACCGTGGCCGTGGTCGGCAAGCATCGTGCGCGCGAAGTGATGGACGTCGGGGTCTACGACCTCGGCCCGAATCAGATGCGCCGGTTCTACCGAGGCGGCAAAAGGATCGAGGCGTTCCGCGGCTTGCCGCCGGCCGACGACGACGCTCCGGAGGATTGGGTCGCCTCCACCACCACGGTGCACGGGGAGGAGGAGCTTGGTCTGTCGCGTCTCGAAGACGGCACGCGGCTCGTCGACGTGTTCGCGCGAGGTCCCGAGGCGTTCTTCGAGCCGGCCCACAGGGACACGTTCGAGAGCGATCCGACCATGCTGATCAAGCTGCTCGACGCCGGTGAACGGCTGCCCGTCCACTTCCATCCGGACGATGGTGTCGCCGCGCGTGCGCTCGGTTCGCCGCAAGGAAAGACGGAGGCTTGGGTCATCCTCGACGCGGAGGCGGACGCGTCGGTGCACGTTGGCTTCGCGCGCGACATCGGCAAAGACGAGCTGGCGAAGATGGTCGCCGCGCAGGATGCCGACGCGCTGCTCGGCGAGCTGAACCACGTGCCGGTGAAGGCTGGCGATTCCATCTTCGTGCCTGCGGGCCTTCCGCACGCGATCGGCGAGGGCATTCTCCTGCTCGAGCTGCAGCAGCCCTCGGATCTCTCACTTCTGCTCGAGTGGCGGGGGATGTCGCAGGCGGACGCGTTCCTCGGCCTCGAGCCTGCCGCGGGGCTCGCTGCCCTGACCCGCTCCAGTGTATCGCCGCCCGACCTGGAGCACCTGAGGGAACGCCGTGGTGCTTCGCTCTTCCCGCCCGAGGCGGATCGCTTCTTTCGGGCGGAGCTCATCTCGGGCGGCGCCCGCCTCCAACCGTCCTTCTCGGTGCTCGTCTGCTGCGCAGGCGAGGGCCTGCTCGCGTCGGAGTCGTTCGACCCGGTTGCCGTGCGCCGCGGCTCGACGATCCTCGTCCCCTTCGCGGCCGGCGCCACCCAGTTGATCGGCTCGTGCGACGCGGTCCGGTGCCGGCCGCCCAGTCCGTCCGCCTGAACGGCGGCCGGTGCCAAAGGGCCGGTGTTTCCCGCGCACCGCACGCGGAGACAATCGGGCCGATGAGCAACGAGCGATCCGACGGCAAGCGGCAGGGCCCCCCTGACGGGCCGACCAGCCTTCCGCGCAGTGCGTGGGTAGGCGTTCTGAAGCGGACGTTCGCCGAGTTCAAGGAGGACAACGTGACGGACTGGGCGGCAGCGCTGACCTACTACGGGATCCTCTCGGTCTTCCCGGCGTTGCTCGCGCTCGTCTCCATCCTCGGGCTCATCGGCAACGCGGCGATCGACCCGCTGGTGAAGAACCTCAACACCTTCGCGCCCGGTCCCGCTCGCCAGATCGTGGAGAACGCCCTGCATGGTTTGACTGGGAGCCGCGGCGGCGCAGGCATCCTCTTCGTCGTCGGCCTGGGTGCTGCGATCTGGTCGGCCGCCGGGTACATCGGCGCCTTCATCCGAGCGTCCAATGCGATTTGGGACGTCGAAGAGGGTCGGCCCATCTGGAAGACGATCCCGCTCCGGCTCGGGGTCACGGTCGTGATGCTGGTGCTGCTCACGGTTACTGCCATCGGCGTCACCGTGACCGGGCCCCTTGCCCACAAGGTCGGAGACGTGATCGGTGTGGGAGGTGCAGCGGTGACCGCGTGGGACATCGCGAAATGGCCCGTGCTGATCCTGATCGTCAGCCTGATGTTCTCGATCCTGTACTACGCGACCCCGAACGTGCGTCAGCTGGGTTTCCGCTGGGTCACACCGGGCGGGATCCTCGCCGTCGTCGTCTGGCTCATCGTCTCGGCCCTCTTCGGCATCTACGTCGGCAACTTCGGCTCGTACAACAAGACGTACGGCTCGCTCGGGGCGGTCATCATCTTTCTCGTCTGGCTCTGGCTGACGAACATCGCGATCCTGCTCGGCGCCGAGCTCAACGCCGAGACCTCACGCGGCCGTCAGATCGAAGCGGGCCATCCGCCGGACCGCGAGCCGTTCCTCCCGCCGCGAACGCGCGCGAGCTAGGTCGGTCTAAGAAGTCATTTCTGAATGAAGGGACCCGTTCCCTGACGACGAAGGCCGTCGGCGTCCGTCGTCAAGCTGGAAGGGGTGCCAATGGCTGTCGCGCCGTGGACTGTGTCGGACGAACTCTGGGAGCTGTTCGAGCCGCT
>JBKPDB010000114.1:0-2564 GCA_046727655.1 Actinomycetota bacterium | reverse complement strand
GTGGTATCGGCCTCGAAGTCCGGGGCCGTGTCGCCGATTTGCAGTGCCATCTTGTGCCTCCTTGGAGTCCTAGCCGCCGTCTTATGGAGGAAGGTACCGCCCGGAGGATTCCTTGCACAAGGTGGCGCGCCGGTACGGTTGGCCGTGATGCCCACACAGGTTCAGAAGGGCGCAGACTTTCGCGCGCTCCACGAGGGCGAGCCGTTCGTCATCCCGAACCCCTGGGATGCCGGCTCCGCCAGGGTGCTCGAGGGGCTCGGCTTCAAGGCGCTCGCGACGACGAGCTCGGGCTTCGCCTACACCCTCGGGCGCCGTGACGGCCGCGCGACGCTCGACGAGGTCGTCGAGCACACGAGAGCGCTTGTGGCCGCGACCGATCTGCCCCTCGCCGTCGACCTGGAGCACGGGCACGGACGTGAGCCGGGCGACGCCGCAGCTGCGATCCTGCGTGTCGCGGAGGCAGGAGCCGTCGGCGGCTCGATCGAGGACTACGACCCGGCGGGCGAGATCTACGACGTGGGATTCGCGGCCGAGCGGATCGCCGCGGCTGCCGAGGCGGCCCGCGGGCTCGGGTTCCCCTTCACGCTGGCCGGGCGCGCCGAGAACCACATCCGCGGCAATCCCGATCTCGAGGACACGATCGCCCGCCTCCAGGCGTACGAGCGCGCCGGCGCGGACGTCCTCTACGCGCCCGGCCTGCGCACCGCCGAGGAGATCCGGGCAGTGGTCGAAGCGACGGCGAAGCCGGTCAACGTCCTCGCGCTCAGCGGCATGACGCTCGACATGATCACGGGTGCGGGCGCGCAGCGAGTGAGCGTCGGCGGCGGGCTCACCTGGACGGCGGTCAATGCGATGCTCGCCGCGGCGAAGGCGATCCGCGACGACGGCGACTTCTCCGCGCTCGGCAGGCCCGCCGAGTTCCAGCAGTGGCTGGATTGAAAGGAGAGGGATGTCCGAGATCAAGGAGAGCGTCGAGATCAACAGGCCGCCGGATGAGGTCTTCGCGTATCTCGACGACGTCGAGCGACACGGCGAATGGCAGGAGGACATCGTCGGCGTCGAGCGCGTGACCGAGGGGCCGACGCGGCTGGGGACGCGCGTCAAAGAGACGCGCCACGTTCCCGGCGGCAATCGCAGCATGACGTACGAGGTCACCGAACACGACCCGCCGCGAAAGTCGTCCTTCCGCGTGCTCGACGGCCCGATCCGAGCGGTCGGCACGATCTCCGTCGAGCCCGCCGGCGACGGGACGAAGTCCCGCGTGACGATCGCGATGGACTTCGAAGGTCACGGGATCGGCGGGAAGCTGCTCCTCCCGGTCGCGCGCAACCAGGCGCGGAAGCGGGTTCCGGAGGGCCAGGCGAAGATGAAGGAAATCCTCGAGAGGGGCGCCTGAGTGGACGTCGCTGCCGCCGACCGCTACGACCGCATGCCGTACAACAGGTCGGGGCGGAGCGGCCTGCTCCTGCCCGCGATCTCGCTCGGCCTGTGGCAGAACTTCGGCGGCGAGCGTCCGTTCGAGACCAGCCGGGCGATCGTGCGGCGCGCGTTCGACCTCGGCGTCACGCACTTCGACCTCGCCAACAACTACGGGCCGCCGTACGGATCCGCGGAGGAGACGTTCGGCGTGCTGCTTCGCCGCGACCTCGCGCCGTACCGCGACGAGCTCGTCATCTCGACGAAGGCCGGCTACGACATGTGGCCCGGACCGTACGGCGATTGGGGATCGCGCAAATACCTGCTCGCGAGCCTCGACCAGAGCCTGCTCCGAATGGGCCTGGACTACGTCGACATCTTCTACTCGCACCGCTTCGATCCGGAGACGCCGCTCGCGGAGACGATGGGCGCGCTCGACACGGCAGTGCGACAGGGGAAGGCGCTCTACATCGGCATCTCCTCCTACTCGGCGAGGCACACCGAGGAGGCCGCAGCGATTCTCCGGGGGCTGGGAACGCCGCTCCTGATCCATCAGCCCTCGTACTCCATGTTGAACCGGTGGATCGAGGACGAGCTCCTCGACACGCTCGAGGCCGAAGGAGTCGGTTGCATCGCTTTCTCGCCGCTCGCGCAGGGGATGCTCACGGACAAGTATCTCGACGGCGTTCCCGCAGGGTCGCGCGCGAGCCAGGACGGCTCGCTTTCGCCGAATCTGCTGACCGAGCAAGCGCTCGCGAAGGTTCGGGCTCTCGGCGAGATCGCGGCGCGACGCGGACAGACGCTTGCGCAGATGGCGATCGCGTGGACGCTGAGGGATCCGCGCGTGACGTCGGCCGTTGTCGGCGTCAGCAGCGTCGAGCAGCTCGAGCTGAACATCGGCGCGCTCGACCGGCGCGACTTCAGCGACGACGAGCTCGCGGAGATCGATCAGTACGCGACGGAGAGCGACATCAACATCTGGGCGCGCTCGAGCACCGAGTAGGCGGTCTCTTGACGCGCGGAGCTTCGCGCGGCTACCCTCGCTCCGTCAGCGACCGTGGAAGGAGGGGAGGTTTTCTCGATGACTGTGTTTTCGCTCTCTTCCGCGGTGTCGCCTGACGTTCTCCGCTAGCAGCTGCATCTGAAGC
>JBKPDB010000113.1:0-4620 GCA_046727655.1 Actinomycetota bacterium | reverse complement strand
GAATCTCCCCGCCGAAGGGGGATACGTGCTCGCCGCCAACCATTTCTCCAATTTCGACCCGTGGCCGCTCGGGATGCCCTTGTGGCCGAACCGGTTCCTGCGCTTCATGGCCAAGTCCGAGCTCTTCTGGTGGCCCCTCGGCTCCGTGATCACCGCCGGTGGCGGCTTCAAGGTCCGGCGCGGAGAGCGCGACCGGGAGGCGATGCAGACGGCGGTTCAGCTTGCGCGGGAAGGGAATGTCGTGGCGATGTTCCCGCACGGGACGCGAGAGCGGAAAGGGCTCGTGAAGAAGTACCAGCAAACCGCGCACAGCGGAGCGGCCCGGATCGCACTCGACGCCAACGTGCCGCTCGTGCCCGCCGCGATCGCCGGCACCGACCGGTTGACGAGATTCGCCCGGCTGCGTGTTCGGTACGGCCGCCCGATCCCGCTCGAGGACCTGCGCGGGAAGGAGCGGGGCGTCGCCGCGCGCGAGGCGACCAAGCGGCTGATGGCTGAGATCGACCGCCTGCGTGAGGGACTGTGACCCGGCCCCTGCTCGTCATCGACGGAGACTCGCTCGCGCACCGCGCGTACCACGCGCTGCCGAAGACGATCCGACGGGCTGAGGGGCGGCCGAGCAATGCGATCGTCGGTCTCTCGAACTTCTTGATGCGCCTCTGGGAGTCCGAGCAGCCGCGCGCCGTCGTCGTCGGCTGGGACACGCTCGAGGTGCCGACCTACCGGCACGAGCTCTATGCCGGCTATCAGGCGGGACGCGTGTTCGACGACGCGCTGCTCGAGCAGCTCGCGCTGCTGCCGCAGCTCGTCGAGTCCTTCGGATTCGTGGCCGCGAAGGGCGCCGGCTACGAGGCCGACGACTTCCTCGCGGCAGCCGTCCAGGCGGAGGAGGCACGCGGAGGCGATGCCGTCGTCGTGACATCCGACCGCGACTCCTTCCAGCTTGCAAGCGGGCGGACGACGATCCTGCAACCGACGCGCGGCGTGAGCCAGCTCGCGCGCATCGGGCCGGCGGAGGTGCGTGAGCGATACGGTGTCGAGCCCGAACAGGTGCCGGACTTCATCGCCCTCCGCGGCGACCCGTCGGACCGCCTCCCCGGCGCTCGCGGCGTCGGCCCCAAGACGGCGGCGAGCCTGCTGAGCCAGTACGGCACTCTGGAGGCGATGCTCGACGAGGGACGCTTCGCGGCACAGGCCGACGAGCTGCGGATGTACCGGCAGATGGCGACGCTCGACGCGTCGGCTCCACTGCCTCCCGTCGACGACCAGGTTCCGACATGGGCGGACGCGTCCTCGTTCCTGCGCGGGCTGGGGATGAATGCCGTCGCCGACCGTGTCGCCGCCATGGCGGACCGCTCGCAATCGACGTCCTGAGTCACCCGGCGCTCGCGCACCTTCACCCGACCGGGAACCATCCCGACACCCCGCGGCGACTCGAGGTCCTGCTCGAGACGATTCCGAACTGGCGAGAGGGACGAGCAGCGACGCTCGAGGAGGTGCTCCGCTGTCACACGCGCGAACACGTCGACCGCATCTCTGCCATCGCGAATCCGATGTGGCTCGACGGCGATACCCCCGCGAGCGCGACCACCGACGACGCCGCGCTGCTCGCCGCCGGGACTGCGGTCGAGGCGGCGCTGGCGGGCGCCTTCGCCGTCGTCCGTCCACCCGGGCATCACGCGCTCCCCGGGCGCGCGATGGGCTTCTGCATCTTCAACAACGTCGCCATCGCGGCACGCGCTGCCCAAGCAGCGGGCGCGGAGCGCGTGGCGATCGTCGACTTCGACGTCCATCACGGCAACGGCACCGAGGACGTGTTCTTCGAGGACGACACCGTGCTCTTCGTCTCGCTGCACCAGTGGCCCTTCTATCCCGGCAGCGGCGGACCTACGGACCAGGCGCCGACGACCATCAACATCCCGCTCGGGGCGGGCGCCGGCGACGAGCAGTACCTGCATGCGTTCGACCGGGTCGTGACGCCGGCGGTGGAGTCGTTCGCTCCGGACCTCCTGCTCGTTTCTGCCGGGTTCGACGCGCACGAGGACGACCCGCTCGCCGAGATGCGCGTCACCATCGCGGGATTTCGCGAACTCGCAGCGCGCTGCGCCCAGCTCACGCCGCGCGTCGCCGCGGTGCTCGAGGGCGGCTACAACCTCCAGACACTGCCCGGGCTCGTCGCCGCAGCGCTCGACGGGTTCGGCGCCTCGGTTGACGGGGACGGCGCCCGCGGCGTATCTTAACTGGCATCAGATTCTGAATGGCACTCAGTTCATTCACGACTTCACGCTGGAGCGCCGGCGACATTCCTGACCAGTCCGGGCGGACGGCGGTCATCACCGGCGCGAACGCCGGCATCGGTTTCGAAGCGGCCAAGGCGCTAGCCCGGCGTGGCGCGACCGTCGTGCTTGCATGCCGTGACCTGGGGAGAGGCGCACGCGCCGCGGACGCGATCCGGGCCGACGGCGAGGTGGCGCCTGTGCCCGTGGTTCGGCTCGACCTTGCTTCGCTCGCCTCGGTGCGCGAGGCCGCAGACGAGATTCGCTCCGCCTACTCTCGACTCGACCTCCTGATCAACAACGCGGGCGTGATGCAGGTTCCCTACCAGCGCACCGAGGACGGGTTCGAGCTCACCCTCGCGACGAACCACCTCGGCCCCTTCGCCCTCACCGGGCTCCTGGTCGATCGGTTGCTCGCGACGGCCGGGTCGCGGGTCGTGACCGTCAGCAGCGTCGCCCACAAACGCGGCGTGATTCGCTTCGAGGACCTCCAATCCGAACGCACCTACAACGCGTCGGCCGCCTATGAGCAGTCAAAGCTGGCGAACCTCCTCTTCACATACGAGCTGAACCACCGCCTCGAGGCCGCCGGCGCCAACACGATCGCGCTTGCCGCCCATCCAGGCAACGCGCGCACCTCCTTGTGGAAGTCGAGCTCGCGACTCGAGAACACCGTGATCAGCCCGCGCCTGCGCCTGCTCAACTTCTGGCTCGTGCAAGGCGCCGATCGCGGCGCGCTGCCGACGCTGCGCGCCGCGGTGGATCTCTCCGCGAAAGGAGGCGAGTACTACGGCCCCGACGGAGCGTTCGAGTTCACGGGGAACCCGAAACGCGTCGAATCGTCCGCGCGCTCACACGACCTCGATGCGCGGCGGCGGCTTTGGGAATTGTCCGAGGAGCTGACGGGCGTTTCGTACCCGATTCACTAACGATGCCGCGACCCGACAAGCGCCGCCGCTACCACCACGGGGACCTGAGGGCCGCGCTGATCGAAACCGCCGTCGACCTCATCGACGAGCGGGGCGTGCGGAATTTCACGCTCGCCGAAGCGAGCCGCCGGCTCGGCGTGACCGTCAGCGCTCCCTACGCGCATTTCGCGGACCGCGACGCGCTCCTGGCGGCGGTGACGGTGCACGCCTACGAGCTGTTCTACGCGGACGTCGCGCGGGAAGTCGATCGCTTCCGAAAACCTGCCGATCGTCTCGCCGCAGTGGCCCGCAGCTATGTGCGGTTCGCCGGAACACACCGCGCGCTGTTCGAGGCGCTGCTCGAGGCGGGTCTCGACAAGACCCGGCACCCGGAGATCGACGCGGCCAAGCGACCGCTCGACGACGCGTTCATGGACTGTGTCCACGCGCTCGACGGCGGAAAGGCTGCAGCGAGGAACCTCGCGATCGCCGTGGAAGCCGCCGCTCACGGTCACGCGATGCTGCTCCTCGACGGCGACTTGGGTGACGGAGACGAAGCCGTGGAGGCGGCAGCGGAGCGCGCGGCCAGGGCAACTCTCGCGCTGATCGAAGGGCGTCGCCTGCTGAGCCGCGGGCGACGAGGAACGCGCTCGAGGTGACCGATCGCGTTGCGCTCTGCGCCGACGCGGTCGCGCGCTGGCATGCCTCGTGGCTCACCGCGCTCGGAGTTCCGTGGGAGAGAGACGAAAACGCATGGCGGGCCCTTGCACCACCGCACTTCATCTACTTCGCGGCGATCACGCTCCGCCACGAGACGCCGGTCGAAGGCGTCGCCGACGCGCCGGGCAGCATCTGCGACAACTGGCAGGTCCTCGACCTCGAGCCGCGCGGGTACACGATCTTCAGAGAAGAGCCGTGGTTCTATCGGCGTCCTGGACCGGTGACGCGTGCCGTGCCGCCTGAGCTGGAGCTCGTCCGAGTAACCGACGAAGAGGGCGTCGCGGAGTTCGAGCAGGTGAGCGTGCGCGGGTTCGGGGGCGAGGACGCGACCGTCGAACCGGGGACGATTCATCCCGCGGGCATCCTCGAAGATCCCGCGATGGCCATCTTCCTCGGACGTGTCGACGGGAAGGCCGTTGCGGCAGCGATGGGCTATCGGGCGGATGCCGGTGTCGGCGTCTTCGGCGTTACGACGGTCGCATCCGTGCGCCGACGTGGATATGCATCGGCGCTGACGCGCGCGGCCATGCTTCCGGAGACGGGTCTGCCGGTCGTGCTCGCTCCGAGCAAAGAAGGCGAGAGCATGTACCTGAAGCTCGGCTTCGAGCCCGTCGGAGCGCTTTCGATCTGGACAAAGAGGACGGACTGAGGAGAGGCTTGCCGGACGTCGTCGGAATGAGAGTCCTCCGGCTGTGCTGGCTCGGGATTCCGGCGCG
>JBKPDB010000112.1:0-23143 GCA_046727655.1 Actinomycetota bacterium | reverse complement strand
GGGAGTAAGAGCCGTGGGAGACCACCACGTTGATAGGCGGGACGTGCAAGCGCGGCAACGCGTTCAGCGGACCCGTACTAATTGCTCGAGGTCTTGATTTTGAACACCGAGTGTGGAGCTATGGAGTTTTGAGGGTGCGCGGTCGACGCGCAGATGCCCTGACAATTTCGGCGGTCACAGCGGCGGGGAAACACCTCTTCCCATTCCGAACAGAGCAGTTAAGCCCGCTTGCGCCGATGGTACTCGGAGGGCAACCTCCCGGGAGAGTAGGTAGCCGCCGATTTCTTTCTACGCCGGCGCGGACCTCCGTCCGGCGCCGGCGTCTCTGTTTCTAGGATGGGTTGGTGCGCATTCCCGCACCCGATCCACCGTTGCGCGATGACGTCGTGACCCTGCGTCCGTGGCGCATGGGCGACGTCGCTGCCATCACCCGCGCTTGCCAGGACCCGGAGATCCCGCGGTGGACGACGGTGCCGACGCCGTACACCGAGGCGGATGCTCGCGGCTGGCTCGAGATCGTCACGGGCTCGAGAATCGAGGATCAGCTGAACTTCGCGGTCACGCGGACGGACGACGGGAGCCTGATCGGCTCGATGAGCCTCTGGATCGTCAAGCCCGGCGTGGTCGAGTTCGGTTACTGGGCCGCACCTGAAGCGCGCGGCCAAGGCCACATCCCGCGCGCTCTGCGTCTACTTGCGAGGTGGACGCTCGACGAGCTCCGTGTGCCACGTCTGCAGCTGGGAACGTTCCCGGGCAACAGGCCCTCGGAACGCGTCGCCGAGAAGGTCGGTTTTTCCTCAGAGGGAGTGCTTCGCTCGTACCTGGATCAGCGTGGGGAGCGGCGAGACGTCCGGATGTGGTCGCTGCTTCCGGGGGAGCTTCGATGAGCACGTACGTGGTGAGTGCGATCGATGCCGTCCCTTCGATCGACGACGAGGGGGTCGACTGGAAGCCGATCCAGCATTACTTCCAGCTGACGGCCTTCGGCATCAACGTCTACCGCGCGACCGCCGCCGGCGTCCAGGTGATCGGCGTCCACGACGAACAGGCCGGACGACACGAGGGTCTACGTGGTCTTGGACGGCCGCTTGCGGTTCACCGTTGGGGACGACGAGGTCGTCTGTGAACGTGGAACTCTCGTCGTGGTCAAAGATCCCAAAGGGGTCCGCGGTGCGGTCGCGGAGACGGCGGATGCTGTGGTGCTCGCCGTCGGAAACCGCGAAGCCGACCATTTCGAGACCACATGGCAGCCCGAACACTTTCGCGGCGTCCCCACGTACGACGACGACAATCCGCGCTGACCTACGCGGGTAGCGTCAGGCTCGGCAGGTCGCGCGGGTAGTACGTGAGAAACTCGATCCCGTCGTCGGTGACGGCGACCGTGTCCGAGTGGCGGAACCCGCCGACGCCGTCGGCATAGAGCCCGGGCTCGACGGTGAAGACCATGCCGGGCTCGATCTCGGTGTCGTCGCCGATGTCGAGGAACGGTCCCTCGTGGTAGCGGAGACCGATGCAATGGCCGACGTGGTGTTTCCAGTACTGCCACAACCCGTGCTCCTCGTAATACCCGCGCACGGCACGGTCGACATCTGAGCAACGCGCGCCCGGCCGGATTGCCTGGAAGGCCGTGTCCTGCAACGCCACCATGTGGTCGAACAGTTCTCGCTGCTCCTTCGACGGCTCGCCGATCACCATCGTGCGCTCCAGCTCGGAGAGGTAACCCCACACCGGAGCGCTCGCGCCGGTCACGAGAACGTCGCCCGCCTGAAACGAGATGTTCGCCGTCAATGCATGCGGAATCGCCGCGTTGCGGCCGATCTGTCCGCGGTAGCCGGCACTCGCGCCGTCGAAAAACGGGTTTTGCGCGCGGTAGATCGGCCCGATCGCGTCGAGCATCGCGAGCGTCGCCTCGTTGCTCGCCCGCTGCGACACCTCGACTTCGGTCAGGCCGGGACGTGTGTAGCGCTGGAGCAGGACGTGTGCGAGGTTGCTCCACTTGGCGCTCTCGCGGATCAGAGCGATCTCCGCAGCGCTCTTGATCGCCATTTGATCTTCGACGACGGCGGAGATCTTCTGCGGGGTACGGCCGGTCAGCTCCGTCAAGCTGGGCCCGCGATAGCCGAGGATCCACGGGTAACCGTCGGTGTCGGCGCCGAGCGCCGCATCGTCCAGCCCAATCGTCCCGAGCAGCTCGCGCAGCGACTCCATCGGATGCGACCCCGACGGATACTCCGGGTAATCCGCGACGTGGCTGACGAGCGCGTTCGCCTGCGCGTGCTCGCGCTCGAGCCGCGGGACCAGCATTCCGCCCTCGCCGTCCGCGGTCAGTACGAAGGCCATCGGCCGCTCCGTCGGAACGAAGGCGAACCCGACGTAATAGAGGACATACGACGGCTCGAACAACACAGCCCCGCCGAGGCCGGCTTCACGTAGGCGGCTTGCCAGCGCAGACGTGCGCTGCTCGTACTCGGCCTGGCCGATCGCGAGCGTCATGCCGCGCGCAGCTTGTCACGCCAGTCAGGATCGAGCTCGCGCAAGCGCCGGACTCGTTCCCCGACCGGTGGGTGCGTCACGAACAGCGCGGCGAGGCCCTCCTCCATGAACGGGTTGATCGTGTAGAGCGGCTCCGTCGCGGGACTGCCGCTGAAGGAGACGAGCTCGGCAGTCTGGTCAAGCCGCACCAGCGCGTCGGCGAGCGGGTGCGGCGACGCGCAGATCGCGGCCGCGGCGTGGTCGGCGAGGAACTCGCGCTTCGGCGAGAGCATCAGGTGCACGAACGCCGCGGCAACGGGGCCCGCGATCCACAGCAGCGCGCGCTGGAACCACCCGCCGATGCGCGTGAGCTCGAGGAGCGTCGCCGCCAGCACCACGACCGACGTCTGCACGATCACGTCGCGATGCCGGACGTGGGCAAGCTCGTGCGCAAGCACCGCCTCGAGCTCCGCAGGGGCTGCCGCGGAGAGCAGGCCTGCGCTGACCGCGACGACCGATCCGCCGGGACCTCGTCCCGCCGCAAGCGCTCGCGGCAAGCCGTCCTCCATCAAGTACAGCCGCGGCTTCACGACGCCCGCGACGCTCGCGAGGCGCTCCACGACGGAGTGCAGTCCCGGCGCCTCTCCGACCGGCAGCTCGCGTGCGCGGACGAGCCCGACGACGACGCGATCGGCGTACCAGTAGAGCGCGGCCGCGAGCAGCGCGCCGCAGAACACGAAGATCGAGAGCAGGCGATAGCCGCCGAGCAGCCAACCGAGCCCACCGAGCACGGCACAGGCGCCGACCAGCAGCGCCCACGCCTTGAACACGTTCCTGATGACGAGGAGCCGACCGCCCACGGCCGGCGTGCTAACCGCTGCCGTCTTCTTGTTCGAGGCCGCGCGGCGGCCAGTCGTCGTCGGGCGCGTCGCAACGGCTCGAGCAGTGGAGGGACGCGATGTTCTGGAGCGGGACGAGGATGTGACCGTTCAGCTCGATGTGGGCGACATCCTCGACGTAGCAGTAGGCGGTGAGAACGCCCTCCTGGTACTCGCCGCCGAAGAGCGCCACCTCGACCTGCTCGCCCTTGTACTTGTTGGTGTAGTCCTCCACCGGGGTCAGTCTAGCGGCGTGAGTTTGCCCTCCCTAGCGGCGTATCGGGCCACGGAACCATTGGCCAGAGCCCGAATTGACCGGCGGTCCCGGAGGTAGTCGAGACCGCCCGCAACGGCTTGAACAACCCGAATCGAGCCCCCGTGGGCGATCACGAGGACCGTCTCGTCGGGATGCCGCGCGAGGACGTCCGCGAGGAAGGCTTCGATCCGTGCGGCGAACGTCTCGTGCCGCTCGGCGTCGTCCGCTCCGAAGCCGGCGCCGGTTCGCCAGCGGTCGAAGTCCTCGCGAAAGGAGACCTCGATCTCAGCCCGGGTGAGCCCCTCCCAGGCGCCGAACCCGCGTTCGCGCAGCCGGGGGTCGACCTTCACCTCGAGGCCGAGCCGCTCGGCGACGATCTGCGCGGTCTCGACGGCGCGCCTGAGGTCGCTCGCGTAGATCACGTCGACACCGTCGACCTCTTCGGCGAGAGCTCGAGCCTGCTCGCGACCGCGCGCGTTCAGCGAGGTGTCGGCGTGGCCCTGAAAGCGTCCGTCACGGTTCCAATCGGTCTCGCCGTGGCGCGCGAGGAGCAACGTCGTCACGAAGCTAGGCTAGCGACCCGTGGATCTGGGCCTTCGCGGACGCGTGTGCATCGTGACCGGTTCGACGGCCGGCATCGGGCTCGAGTGCGCGCGCTTGCTCGCAGCCGAGGGAGCGCGTGTCGTCGTCACCGGCCGCGATCGCGATCGCGTCGAGGACGTGCGGCGCGAGGCCGGGGCAGAGCTCGGAGTGCCGTGTGACCTATCGCGGCCGGACGCGCCGACGGAGCTCCTCGCCGAGACCGAGCGCCGCGTCGGCGCCGTGCAGTGCCTCGTTAACAACGTGGGGGAGGCGTACCAGATCGGCTTCGAGGAGCTGACGGACGAGCAATGGGACGACATGTGGCAGCTGAACGTCATGAGCTACGTCCGCTGCATTCGCGCAGCCCTTCCGGCGCTCAAGGCAGCCGGCAACGGCGTGATCGTCAACGTCTCGTCGACCGCGGGGAAGCGGCCGTCCACGGGAATGCCGAACTACTCCGTCACGAAGGCGGCCGTGCTCTCCGTATCGCGGCTCGTCGCCGACCTCTACGCGAAGGACGGGATCCGTTGCAACGCCGTGACGCCCGGGCCGACTGCGACAGGAGCGTGGCTCGGAGAGGGAGGGCTCGCGGATCAACAGGCGGCCCGCAGCAACAAGACGCGTGACGAGGTGCTCGCAGCGGTCGGCGCCGGGCGCCCGCTCGGCCGGCTCGCGGAGCCGGAGGAGATCGCGTCCGTCATTGCTTTTTTGTGCTCGGAGCGTGCTTCTTACGTGACGGGTTCCGCGTGGAGCGCGGACGGAGGAACCGTCCCGATCATCATCTAGCCTGATCCTCATGGAGCAGGTTGCGGGAAGAGTCGCGGAGACGTTCGAAGCGCGGGTGCGGGCGCACGAGGAGCGCTGGCTCTCGCCGCTCGCGGTCCGCTCCTACGAGACGCGCGGGCGTCTACGGGACGAGGAGCCGAGCAGCCTGCGCACGCCGTTCCAGCGCGACCGCGATCGCATCCTCCACTCCAAGCCGTTCCGGCGTCTGAAAGGGAAAACGCAGGTCTTCATCGATCCCGCAGGCGACCACTACCGAACGCGGATGACGCATACGCTCGAGACCACGGCGATCGCGCGCGGCGTCGCCCGCGCGCTTCGGCTGAACGAGGATCTCGTCGAGGCGATCGGCCTCGGCCACGACACCGGCCACCCACCGTTCGGGCATGCGGGCGAGGAAGCGCTCGACGCGGCGCTGCAAGCGCGGTTCGGTGGGCGCTTCCGCCACAACGAGCAGTCCCTGCGAATCGCGGAGAGCCTCAACCTCACGGCCGAGGTGCGCGACGGCATTCTCACGCACACGGGCCCGGACGAGCCGGAGACGCTCGAGGGCAAGATCGTCCGCATCGTCGACCGCGTCGCTTACATCAACCACGACATCGACGACGCGATCCGGTTCGGCATCCTCGTTCCGTCGGACTTGCCCGAGGACGAAGTGGCGCTGCTCGGGAATCGCGGCTCGGCCAGAATCGGCGCGCTCGTGAAAGACCTCGTCGAGTCGTCGGAGTACGCAGGCGACATCGTGCAGAGCAAGGAGATCGGCGAGGCGATGCTGTCGCTTCGCTCGTTCATGTTCGACCAGGTCTACTTCGGGCCGCACGCGCGCCTCGAGCACGAACGCGCACAGGTGACGATCCGCCGCATCTTCGACTACCTCGTCGAGCGCGGCGACGAGCCGGAGCAGATCGTCGACTTCATCTCCGGCATGACCGACCGGTACGCGCTCACGTTCGTGTCGGAGCTCGGCTAGCACGTGGCCCGCATCAAGGACTCCGCGATCGAAGAGGTCAAGGCCGCGGCAGACATGGTCGCGGTGGTCTCCGCGCGCACGCAGCTCCGGAAGGCGGGCAGCCGGTATCTCGGTCGCTGTCCGTTTCACGAGGAGCGGACGCCGAGCTTCTCGGTCAACGCGACGGACAAGCTGTACTACTGCTTCGGCTGCGGTGCCAAGGGCGACCTGATCGGGTTCGTACGCGAGACTGAGAACCTCGACTTCGTCGGCGCGATCGAGTGGCTGGCGGACCGCTTCAACGTCCAGATCGAGTACGAGGAGACATCGCCGGAGCAGGACGCGCGTCGCCGCCGGCGCGAACGGCTGCTGGATCTCCTCGTCGCCGCCGCGTCCTTCTACGAACGTTACCTCTGGGAATCGCAGGCGGGCTCGCTCGCGCGCGACTACCTCGCCGGTCGCGGTCTCGGCGAGGACGTGTGCCGCGAATACAAGCTTGGTCTCGCCCTTGGAGGCAGCACGCTCACGGTCAAGGCGCTCGAGCGGGGCTTCACGCGTGAGGAGCTCCTCGCCGCGGGGCTCGCCAACCGCCGAGGGAACGACTATTTCGCGCGCCGTCTGCTCTTTCCGCTCGCCGACGCACGCGGCCGCGTGCTCGGCTTCCAGGCGCGGAAGCTGCACGAAGACGACCCCCTGCGGGCGAAGTACGTCAACTCTCCCGAGGGAGAGCTGTTCAGGAAAGGCGACCTTCTCTACGGGCTCGACCGGGCGCGCGCCGCGATCGCGAAGCAAGAACGGGCCGTCGTCGTGGAGGGAAACACGGACGTGCTCGCACTGCGCCAGGCCGGGATCGAGCCAGTCGTCGCATCGATGGGCACGGCGCTGACGGAGCGCCAATTGAAGGAGCTCGGGCGCCTGACGAGCCGCGTGTGGCTCTGCTTCGACGGCGACGCTGCGGGCGAGGCGGCGACACTGCGAGGGATGGAGCTGGCCGAGGCGCGCGGGCTCGAAGTCCGCGTCGTCGCGCTGCCGCCCGGGCTCGATCCCGCCGATCTCGCAGAGGGCTTCGAGCAGCGGCTCGGACGCGCCGAGAGCTACCTCGCCTACCGCGTCCGGCTCGAGATTGAGCGCGCCGTCGATCGACAGGAAGCGTTCGTCCGAGTGCGTGAGGTGCTCGCGCGCTTCGAGGACTCGCCGGAACGCCAGGATGCGATCCGCTTCGTCGCTGACAAGCTCGACCTGCCGAAGGAGACGCAGGCGGGGCTTGCGCCGCGTCGGGGCGCGGCGGCGACGGGCCGCGTCTCACCCCGCGTGCTGGATGCGGGTGAACGTCTCGAGCGGAACGCGCTTGCCGGCGTCGCCGTCCACCGCTCCTTGATCCCGGTGCTCGCCGAGCTCGGGCCGGAGCATTTCGATTCGGAAGACCACCGGCGTCTTCGCGAGCAGCTCGTCTCAGGCGAGGAAGCCGACGCGCTCGTCGGCCTGGCAGCCGAGCTCGACGCACGAGCTGTGGCCGAGGGCATCGACGAGCGGACGGCCGAGGAGCTGCTCCTTCGCCTACGCGAGCGGCACATCCGGCGCGAGCTCAGCGAAGCTGACCCGAGCCGGACACTCGAGCTGCAAGCTGCGCTGGCGAGGATTCTCGCGGCAGTCGAAGAGCTAGCGACGGCGCAGCCACTGTCGCGCTAAGTCCATCCTCCGCCGACGGAGCCCGATAGGCGAGAGTCCCCTTCGCCGCCAAGCGGAATCAGCAATAGCGCAGGAACGAGAGCGCGAAGCGCGTTTTCCAGCGGTGACTCGCTAACGCCGGCGGCTCGGGCACGCTCGGCGTCAAATCGGCCGGCGGGACAATCGGCCGTGCGTTCATGTCTTCCTCCTCGGCGGCGGGTACAGCGTGAGTGTGACGCGGCCAGCCCTCTTGCCGTCGGTCTTGCGCCGCTAACTGTCCTCGGGGATAGCCTGGCCGGATGGAGCGAGAGCTGCGTCGGCTCGCGCGGGCCGAGGCGAGGCTCGACGTGGGTGGACGTCGGATCGTCGCGGTCCTGCAACGCAGAGCAGGCTTGAAGGCGCTGATTGTGGCAGCCATCGTCGTGGCTTTTGGCCTCGGGGCCCTTGCGAGCTCCATCGACACCACGACGACCGGCTCGCCGCAGCCACTCGGGAAGTTCGGCAGCTGGACGCTCGCCTTCGATGACGAGTTCGACGGGACAAGTATCGACCGGACCAAGTGGCCGTCAATCGACGGCTGGCGGGTCGGCAACGTGACCACCCGCGACGCGAACGTCTCCGTCTCGGGTGGCAACGCCATCCTCAAGCTCGTCTCCTCGAGCGAGGGCGCGGTCATCGCGAGCAAGCCCTTTGACGGCTCCGGCGTCGGCTACACGCTCCCGGTCGGTAGCTTCACCGAGGCGCGCATCTACTTTCCCGGCCAGGACACGACGATCTACAACTGGCCTGCTTGGTGGACTTCCGGTCCCTCATGGCCCGCCGCCGGTGAGAACGATGTCGCCGAGGGGTTGGGAACCATGACGGTCAATTACCACTCCTCTTCCGGGGTGCACAACCAGGGGACGATTCCGGGCGTGTGGTCCAACGCCTTCCATACATACGGCCTGTACCGAGGCTCCGATCATGCCGAGATCTACTTCGACGGGGTGCTCGTCAAGAGCTACCCAACCGACGACAACGGCAACGGCGAATCGCTGATCGTGAGCATTGCGGCGGGGCACACGGCCCAGATCCCGTCGCAGCTGCTTGTCGATTACGTGAGAGCGTGGCGGCCTCGATGAGCCGTACTCCGTATGTCGCGCGCAACGCAGGGAGTGCTTGCGGCTCAAGGGCGTGAACCTCGAAGCCGCGCTCGATCAGCAGTCGTGACCAAGCTCCGTCGTTCGCTCCTATGTCGAGCGCCAGATGACCTTCCTCCGGGACATAGCTGAGCAGCCACGGCTCAAGCTCCTTGACGGTGCTCATAGCACCCGTTTGACGAGCTGTTCAAGGTTGAGCACGGGCACAAGCGTGAGTGTGACGCCGGCGCCGGTTGATGCGACAGTGGTCGCGAGCGTTGCCTGGTTTGGCGAGATTCTGGGACAACACCGAGACAGCACCGCACGTGCTTTCCGACCTTTACGGCACACCTGACCGATGGAGGAAAGCGGGTTCCCGCATGGTCAATTACCTGTTACTCCCCAGGTTGGACTCGAACCAACAACCCTCCGGTTAACAGCCGGATGCTCTGCCAATTGAGCTACTGGGGAACGGCGCGGGCTCAGTGTAGCCCTCGTTGCTGGAAACGGGGCTCGCTCAAGCCCGGCGGTAGCGGCCCGCGGTGCGGCTCAGCAGGCCTTCGTCGACTAGGTGGGTCGGAGGACGTGCAGTGGTTCCGTCCTGTCGTGGCAGGCTTGTTCACGCGATGCCGTGTGGACGCGGGATGGGTCATACTCATGGCCGTGGAGGACCGCGGCTCTCCAACGACGCGGCTGGAGAGGGGCGGCGTTCGCCTGTGACGTCGGGGCCGGACGAGACGTTCGGCGAACTTCGACCCTACGTCCCTGAGGACATTCTGACTACTCGCTTCCCAGTCTCGGTGCGCGGCTACGATCGCCACGCGGTCGATGCGTACAGGAAGCGCGTGAACCGCGCGATAGCGGAGCTCAAGGTGAGCGCGTCGCCGCAGCCCGCGGTTAGGCACGCGCTCGAACAGGCAGGGCAGCAAGTCCACGGCCTGAAGAGCCGAGGCAGGGAACATCGTCATGCGAGCTCGCACGCAGGCCGAGGAACGCTTGCAGCGGCTAGAGGAAGAGCTCGCGCAGCTCCCCGTCCGGTTCCGGGTACTCGACGCCTTCCTCGAAGCGGTCGGCGAGGTACTCGTCCGCCCCTCGCCCTGCGCTCTAGCTCGTCGTCACCCGCACCCAGGCCAAGTCTTCCAAGGAGGCAGCCGAGCGTCCAACACACTTGACTTTCATCCGTAACTCGTCGGGGGTTCATGCTGCGGCGCGCTCGGGCTGCGGTCGCCGCACGCGAATCTATCGCCTCGCAGGTGTTAGGTTCGGCATCGAGAAACGAGTCGCGTTCTCGGAAGGTTCCACGACGCGAGGAGCCGAAAATGTCTGAGCAATTCGTCCGCGATCACCTTCCGATCCCGGATCGGCCGTACGCGGGACCGGTCTACGAAGATGCGAAGGACCCTGAGGCGAAGTTCCCGCCGATCGAGCCGTTGCGCCCGCCGGCGGGTGCGCCGAATGTCCTGATCGTGTTGCTCGACGATGCTGGTTTCGGTTGCTCGAGTGCGTTCGGCGGTCCTTGTCACACGCCGACGGCGGAGCGGCTTTCTGCCGGCGGGCTGAAGTTCACTCGCTTTCACACGACGGCGCTGTGCTCGCCCACGCGCCAGGCGCTACTGACCGGCCGGAACCACCACACGGTGGGGATGGGCGGGATCACGGAGATCGCGACCTCGGCGCCGGGGTACAACTCGATCCGGCCGAACACGTGCGCGCCGCTGGCGGAGACGCTGAAGCTGAACGGCTACTCGACGGCGCAGTTCGGGAAGTGCCATGAGGTCCCAGTCTGGGAGACGAGCCCGCTGGGCCCGTTCGACTCGTGGCCGACCGGCGGCGGCGGGTTCGAATACTTCTACGGCTTCATCGGCGGGGAGACGAACCAGTACTACCCGGCGATCTATGAGGGCACGACGCCGATCGAGCCCGAGAAGACGCCCGAACAGGGTTACCACTTCACCGAGGACATGACCGACAAGGCGATCAAGTGGATTCGCCAGCAGAAGGCGTTGATGGGCGACAAGCCGTTCTTCGTCTACTTCGCGCCGGGGGCGACACATGCGCCGCACCACGTGCCGGCGGAATGGTCGGCGAAGTACAAGGGCAAGTTCGACCAGGGCTGGGACAAGCTCCGCGAGGAGATCCTGGCGCGCCAGAAAGGGCTGGGCGTTATCCCGCCCGAGGCTCAACTGACCGCCCGACACGAAGAGATCCCCGCCTGGGACGACATCCCGGACGACCTGAAGCCGGTCCTCGCTCGCCAGATGGAGGTCTACGCGGGCTTCCTCGAGCACACCGACCACCACATCGGGCGGCTCATCGATGCCCTCGAGGACCTCGGGATCCTCGAGGACACGCTCGTCTACTACATCATCGGCGACAACGGCGCCTCGGCCGAGGGCACGCCAAACGGAACCTTCAACGAGCTGGTCGTGCTGAACGGCGTCAGTGCTCTGGAGACGACCGAGTTCATGGCGTCCCGGATCGACGAGTTCGGTACGCCTTCGGCGTACAACCACTACGCGGTCGGCTGGGCACACGCGATGGACACGCCTTACCAGTGGACGAAGCAGGTCGCCTCACACTGGGGCGGAACGCGAAACGGCACGATCGTGCACTGGCCGAACGGCATCCGTTCGACGGATGAGGTCCGTGCGCAGTTCCACCACGTGATCGACGTCGCGCCCACGGTGCTCGAGGCGGCTGGGATCCGGGAACCGAAGACCGTGTACGGGGTGACCCAGAAGCCGATCGAGGGCGTGAGCATGCGTTACTGCTTCGACGACGCGGCTGCCGCCGAGCGGCGCGAGACGCAGTACTTCGAGATGTTCTGCAACCGCGGGATCTACGACAAGGGCTGGACTGCGGTTACGCGACATTCGACCCCGTGGGTGATGGCCGAGCTGCCTCCGCTCGCGGACGACACGTGGGAGCTGTACGACACGAACAGCGACTGGAGCCAGGCGCACGACCTCGCCGCCGACATGTCCGAAAAACTTCAGGAGCTGAAAGCGCTCTTCATGGAGGAGGCGCGCAAGTACAACGTGCTTCCGCTCGATGACCGCCGCGTTGAGCGCTTCAACTCCGACCTCGCCGGACGTCCGACGCTGATCAGGGGAAGGTCGCAATTGCTCTTCGGCGGCATGGGCCGGCTGGCCGAGAACGTCGTGCTCAACATCAAGAACAAGTCGCACTCGGTGACCGCCGAGCTGGAGGTTCCGGAGGGTGGAGCCGAGGGGGTCATCATTGCCCAGGGCGGCGAGTTCGCCGGCTGGAGCCTCTACGTCAAGAACGGCAAGCCGAAGTACTGCTACAACCTGTTCGGCCTCCAGCGCTTCTACGTCGAGGGCGCCACGCAGATACCGCCGGGTGCGCGCCAGGTACGGATGGAGTTCGCCTACGACGGCGGCGGGCTTGCGAAGGGCGGCACGGTCGCCCTCTATGTCGACGGCGAGAAGACTGGCGAGGGACGCGTCGAGGGCACCGTCCCGATGGCCTTTTCCGCCGACGAGACCTGCGATATCGGCTCCGACACCGCCTCGCCTGTCAGTGACGACTACACCGCTGCAAGCAGTCGCTTCACCGGGACCGTCGAATGGGTGCAGATCGACGTCGCCGAAGCGGCCGAGGACCTCGACCACCTGATCTCGCCGGAGGAGCGGCTCAAGATCGCGATGGCGCGACAGTGAGGGGGGCGCCGAGCGCCTCGTGATCCGTCGTTGTTCAGCTTCGGGCGGCTGCGCGCTCTGAGCGTCGCATGTCGCCCGTCGATCCTCGCTTGGACGTGTCCGAGGTTGGCGGCCGGGTACGTCTCACTCTGGCTGGGCTCACCCAGGGCGAAGGCACGACACTCCAGGCGGCCGCGGACGACCTCGTGCGCCGCGTGCGCCTGATCGCCACGGCGTTCCGGTCGTCGGGGATCGGCCCTGTCAGCTCGGAATGCCCGCTCGACTCCGCGCTGCTCGACTTCGTGTTCGAGCTTGGGGAAGTCGCCGCGCGGGGCGGCGATATCCGACCGCGTCTTTTCGGCGGCGAACATCTGCCGTGACGCCGTAGCCGAAGGGCGTTCGGCTCGACGCTGACAGGTTCCGGGCATTGGCCTCGGCTTCGCGAGTGGTGAGGCGGCCGACAGCGAAATCAGAATGCATACTCGTGAGCTACACGACTCCGGCATCTGTGGCGCGGCCGATGTGGAGGCGCTTGCTCAGACCCGCGCTTGTGATCGCGGCGCTCGGGGTCGTCTTCGGCTGGCTTCTGCCGCAGTTCATCGACTACAAAGAAGTGTGGGAGGCGCTCACGGAGCTCGACGCGTGGGAGATCGTCATCCTTTTCGCGCTGGCGCTTGCCCGCGTTCCCACGAAGGCTCTGATGTATCGGGCGTTCTTGCCCAGCCTTGGTGTGTGGCGCGGAAGCGAGGCGTACCTGTCGTCCAACTTCGCGGGCCAGCTGTTGCCGCCGCCGTCCGGACCGAGAGCGGCGCATCGTCGTCGTAGCCGAACGTCCGGCTACCCCCGTCATCGCTTCAGGCGCTCGTGATCGCGAGCAGCAAGAGGACGACGATCACCAGACCGACGAGAGTGAGGTCACCGGTTCGACCGGGGTCGACCGCCATCCCGGCGGTGCGGACTGCGATCATCTCGGCGAAAGTGGGCCGACTGATCACGATAGGCACCTTTGGGACGCGGGACGAGGCCGAGATCGTTCAGGGTCTGCTCGCTTCGGCAGGGATCGACGCATCGATCAGAGCCGACGATGCCGGCGGCGCCTATCCGTTCGTGCTTTCTGGAGGGGCGCAGGTGCTCGTCGACGAGAGCGATGCCACTGCAGCTTCGGAAATCCTCGCTAACAGAACCGACGAGACCTGACGCCGCCCGCCGCCGAGCGTTCAGGGGTCCGATGGTCCGAGACCTCCTGCTGTCCCGGCAGACGGTCGATCGCAGACGGTCGATCGCAATGAGTCGAGGCCGAACTCGCCGGGGCCGGGGTGCCCCCGCGCCGTAGGAGTCCCGCCCGCGACGCCCCGGACGGATGGCGTTTGGCCCTTGATCTCGATCGCCAGGGTGGCACACTGGTGGTGAGCGTCCGGCCGTAACGAGAGCCGCGAGGGATCCTGCGGCTCCTGCTGGCTCCCGTCCCAGACCGAACGCAGGCTGAACGAGGGCAGGCGGGAAGGACGGTATATGTCGGACGCGTCGCGCATCTCGCAACAGCGAGCGCGGGCGTGCCGCATGGCGGGGTCGTTGCGGTAACGCGTCGCGGTTAGTGGCTGGTTGGGACTCGCTGCGAGCCTGGACGTCGGGTTTGACAGCTGGACGGCCGCGCTTGGACGCCGGTTTGGTCGGGCGAAAGGAGCATCAAGATGACCCGGAAACGATTGGTTGTTGGGGGAATAGCCGCGATCGCTCTCGTGCTTGCGTCGGCTGCGGGGGCGACGTTTGGGGGCCGAAACGGGCAGATCGTGTTCGCTAGCAACCGCGCAGGCGATGGGGGTCGGGATCTCTACCTTGTCAACCGCGATGGGAGCGGCGAGCATCGGTTGACGTTCGGCCTGTTCGCGCGGGCGCCCGAGTGGTCGCCGTCGGGTGACCGGATCGCGTTCTCCGTGATGGGGTCGGACGGCAACTGGGACATCTACACCGTCGCGGCGGACGGCTCGAACGTGACGCGGCTGACCACGGATCCGGGCCGGGACGACTATCCGTCGTGGACGGCGGACGGGCGGATCGTGTGGCAGAACGACCCGAGCGGCTCGTTCGCGTGTTCGTGCAACGCCTGGATCATGAACGCGGACGGGAGCGGCAAACAGCAGCTGGACACTGGCGGCAACGCCTTCGCGCCGGCTGCGTCGCCGCGCGGGAACAAGCTCGTGTTCGGCAGCGACGCCGGCGCGACGTTCGGGCTGTTCACGATGCAGCTCAACGGCCAGAAGCGGCGGCAGATCACGCAGCCGGCGGCGGGCGGCGGCGGTGACTTCCAGCCGCGCTGGTCGCCGAGCGGCGGCGACATCGCCTTCCTGCGCGATACGACGGGAGCCGACAACGACATCTGGCTCGTACACAGCGATGGCAGCGGGCTGCGGCGGCTGACGAACACACCGTCGAGGCCCGAGTTCAGCCTGTCCTGGGCGCCAGACGGCACGGAGCTGCTCTTCTTCGCCCAGGATCCGGACGGCTTGCACCTCTACGCGATGCACCCGGACGGCAGCGGCGAGACGCGGCTCTCGACGATCCCGAGCGCTCCGCTCACGGAGGACTTCTCGGGCTCGTCGCGCGATGCCAGCCTCTGGCACGAGATCTCCGATCCGGGCGGCTCGATCGATATCCAGAACGGACGACTCGTTGCCTCGATCGCACACGACGCCGTGCCCGGAGGCCAGTACAACCAGGTCGACGAGCACTGGGGCTCGCAGTGCTCGCTCGCGGGCGACTACGACTACCAGATCGACTGGAACCTGCTGACCTGGCCCGCGCACAACGGAACGTACGCGGCGATGCAGGCGTTCTTCGCCGGGCAGGGCATCTCCCGGCAGTCCACCCCGTACGACCCGCCGTACGACGAGCAGATCACGTCCTGGACGAGCTACTCGTTTGCGGCGATCCACTCCGACGCGACGAGCGGATCGTTCCGGCTCGTCCGCTCGGGCGGCGCGCAGTACGCCTACGAGCGTAGCGGCGGCTCGGACTGGCAGCTGATCCTGGCGACTCCGGCCGACCCCGGCGCGGCGGTCTACGGCATGGGCCTGTGGGCGCCGGCCGACCAGTGGGCGTACAAGGACGTGTCTGTCGCGTTCGACAACTTCCGACTCAACTCCGGCGTGCTGTCCTGCCCCACGTGGTGGAGCGACAGCTGGCCCGACTTCGGGCCGGCTACAAACTAGAGCAGCTCGTCGCCGGGGACCTCGCGCACCACCCGCGCGTCTGGTGTTCATGCCGAAGCAGCCGCCTGACCTTTGAGGTGAGTCGAGCGTCCGGCGCCGACAGCTTTGGCGGGTATCTGGGTTGAGAGAAAGGACTTCTGAGGTCCAGTGCGAAGAGTGTGCACCCAGGGTCAGACGGGTGTGTCTTCGTCCAGTCCAAACAACCGGGGGGTTGTGCAATGAAGATGCCTCGTGTGCGTCTGCGGCGCCCGTCTCCTGCGATCGTCATCGCGTGCATCGCGTTGGCGGTCGCGCTGGCACCTGCGAGCTACGCGGCCGTCTCGCAACTACTGCCAGAGGGCTCCGTGGGGCCGTTGCAGTTGAAGGACGACGCAGTCAGCTCGAACAAGGTCCGTGACTTTTCGTTGCGGAGGTGGGATTTCAAACAGAGCGATTTCCCGCGCGTGCCGACCGGGGGGCGCCTCCTAGGCGACATTACCCGGCACCAAGCCTCGGTCACTGTGCCGGCAGGGCCGGTCGCCGGGAACGGCCTGTACGTCACTCGGGTGGCCCAGGTCAGGTGCCAGCCGGGGGAGCGCGCAATCTCAGGTGGTACGAGCTGGTCCAGCGACGTCAACGAAGAAGAGCTAATCACCGTCTACAGCAAGCCGTTGATCGAGAACGGAAAGCCGGTTGGCTGGCGAGCAAGAGGCGGCTCTGATGAAAACGAGGACCACGTTTTCACCGTAGAAGTCCTCTGTGCGTAAGGACGGACACCGGCGTGGCGGGGGCACTCTTCTCCCGCCACGCCTCTCCGATCTGCGGAATCCGGCCGCTCCTGGGGCCTCCCGTTGTGCTGAGTGCCACACGGACTCGTCGGGCCCGCCGAAGCGACTCGAGATGAGCCGATCGCGCGGTCGCCAATCGGTCCGGTGCCGCTCGGCAGTCATACGAGGTCGAACTTCTAGACAGTCGGCTCGTTCGCGCGACTGACATGCGAGCCGGAATGGGTCATACTCACGGCCGTGGAGGATCGCGGCTTCTCCGACGAGCCGGCAGAGGAGGGACGTCCGCCTAGGGCGCCGGGGCGGGAGGAGTTCGGCGAGCTTCGACCTTACGTCCCTGACGACATTCTGAATACTCGTTTCCCGGTCTCAGTGCGCGGCTACGATCGCGCGGCGGTCGACGCCTACAGGAAACGAGTAAACCGCGCGATCGCAGAGCTCAAGGTCAGCGCCTCGCCGCAAGCCGCAGTTAGGCACGCGCTCGAACAGGCGGGGCAGCAAGTCCACGGGCTGCTTCAGTCGGCGCGGGAGACCGCCGAAGAGATCACGGCCAGCGCCCGGCGGGAAGCGGAAGAAAGCACTGCCCGCGCAAAGGCCGAGGCGGCGGAGCTCGTCGTCAACGCAAGCGCCGATGCGGACCGGGTACGTGATGAGGCCAACGCGCTGATGGCGAATACAAAGGCCGAGACGAAGGCTCTCGTCGGGAAGGCCAAGGACGAGGCGGATGGAATCCGCGCATCCGCAAGCGCTGAGGCGGAGAAACTCATGGCGCGCTCGCGTACACAGGCGGAGGAACGCGTTCAGCGGCTAGAGGAAGAACTGGCGCAGCTGCGGGAGGACGCGGAGGCGCGGATGCGTGAGATTCAAGCCGACACGGAGACGGTGTGGCGGGAGCGCGACCAGCTGCTAGACGACCTTCGCAGACTGGCCGGCGGTCTCGGCGACCTGGCCGATAAAGCGTTGGCGCGGCTTCCGCGCCCGGAACCGGCCCAGCTCGAAGAGCACACGGTCGGCGGTGAGGCTGAAGATGACAGGACACCTTCGCCCGCCGGGGCCGACGAGTCGCAACGCGCCGCGGCTGCAGTTGTTGGAGCGCCTCCGGTCGGACTCGACGGGAGTGACAGCAACGAGTGGCCCGCCGGCCCGCCTAGCCGCTGACAGCCGGCGCAGCTAGCTGCGGGACTCACGCCTCCTCGTCATCGTCCCAATCCGGCGACGGCGATCTGGTCCAGCCGTAATAGACGCGCGGCCGAGTAGTGGCGGCAAAGCAGTTCGAGCACAGAAGCCGTTCCTCAACCAGCTTCGGAGAAGTCACGTCGATCCAGCGCTCCGGCACCACGCCGCAGTTCCAACACCGGTCTTCGTCCGCAGAAACCATGCAGCCACTCTCCGCCGAATCCGGGGGCGACGCGTTCGCCGCACGCCGCCCCCAGCCGCCAGGGTCAGAGACAGGCGAAGCCGGAGCCTACTACGGAATCGAGGCTGCGCGCTCCCGTTCGGATGGCCGGCTCGAGCGCGTGCGCGTTATGCGCGCCGGTAGCGGCCGCCGCTGCGCGTCAGCAGCCCTTCATCGACCAAGGCGCGGCGCAGCGACGCGTAGTCGTCGTGGAAGCGGCCGAGCAGCTCGTTGACGTCCGGCTCGGGATATTCGACCGAGTGCTCGAAGCGGTCTGCGAGGTACTCCAGGACGACGCGCCTTTGGGCGGCGCGGACCGGTAGCGCCCTTAGCCGACCCTCCTCGACGAAGTTCCGCAGCACACGGGCTTGCTCGGGAGTCGCTTCGGGTAGCTCGCGTTGTCGCGGAGGCCGTTCGCGGGCCGCCTCGCGAAACGCCCCCACGTCGATCCGTAGGCCGTCCTGATCCTCGACGACGCCCGCCGACAGGAGGCGCGGGAGCGCGCGACGAACTTCTTGCGGCGCCAGGTCGCCCGTCTTCGCTACGTCGTCGAACGTTCGTGCGCCGAGGGCGATCGCGGCGACGACGCGCAGGCGGTCGTCGTCACCCAGGAGCCCACTGAGGGTCGCTGCCTTCATGCCCTCACGATAGCGCGGCCTCCGCCGACGTCGAGGTGAGGGACGTGCCGAACGATTTGGCCTGGTCGAACTAACCGCCGGCGGCGGCCTTCGTGATCTGGCCCCGGATCTCGCCTGACGGGTTCTTCACCGTGTGCACGTTCGCATACGCTCGGTTCCGCAACAGCGCCGTGACGACCGTGGCCGAGGCTTGACTCGTTCCGGTGACGCCGGACGAGCATGGACCACAGAGTGCGATTGCGATCGGACCGCTCTTGCCCGATCGGGCGAGATGGATGTGAGCCGAAGTGGCCGTTCCGGTCAGCCGTCTGAACGTGAGCTTCCACGTGAGTGTCCCGCTGCCGTCGTTCTGTCGCGACAACCTCGCCGTGAAGAGCCCCGTCGCGCCGCGCTTTACCCCTGCCGGCTTGGGGACCTCTTGGCCGACGTTGAGCGTTGCTTTTAGCGTTGCCTTGGATGAATCGCCCGCCCCCAGCGCAACTCCGCCTGCCGTCGCGGCGGCTGCGAGTGCAGCACAGATGAGAACAGTGCCTTTCACTCGAACCCCTTTCGATCTCATGCGTGACGTCTTCTCAGCAGATGCCGCCGCCCTTCGGAAATTGCTGTTTGCTCGAGCAGTTCCCGACTCAATCAGCGAGAGCGGTCACAGCCAGGACGACCGTCGCTCACGCTGCTATCGCTGAGACGAGACCTCCAACTGAACCGTCTCGGCCTGCAGCGGCTGAATCGGCTCGTATAGCCGTCGCTCCAGATCGACCATCTCCATCGGAGAGAGGAGGTCGTCGGCTGCAACGGAGATCCGCGCGCCAACCAGATTCATCGACGAAACCACCCGATACAGCGCCATCAGCTGACGCTCCGAAATCGTCGTGTTCATATCAGCCGATGTCCTGAGACGGCTTTTCGACGCGATACCGACGTCGCTGCCGCAGAGTCACCTTGAGTACCGCCACGTGCGGCAATTGGTGCCTCCTCGCTCCGGATAGGAAACACCTCCACTGTCCCAATGTCAAACGCAGATCCGCCTCGTTTGTAGGCGGTTGTTTCTTGACGCGGTGCAGGGGTTTCTGCACTGAATACCCGCATGCTGCTGCGGGAGGTCGAGTACGCTCGCCCGGCGAGCGTTCAGGAAGCACTGCGTCTGCTCTCGGAGCACGACGGCGCACGCGCGCTCGCCGGTGGGCAGACGCTCCTCAACGTGATGAAGGCGCGGGCCGCGTCCCCGGATATCGTCGTCGACCTCCAGGACCTGAACGGGCTGCGCGGCATCGAGCTCGGCTCCGACGGAACGCTCGAGCTCGGCGCGATGACCACCTACACCGAGGTGATCGCGTCCGCTGAAGCTCGGGCGCGGCCGATCCTCGGCGACGTCTGCGCCCAGATCGCCGACGTCCAGGTGCGCAACCGCGGAACGCTCGGCGGCAACGTCTGCTCCAACGATCCCACCAACCACCTGCCGCCGCTCTTCGTCGCTGTCGGCGCGACGATGACGATCGCCGGCGCCGACGGCGAACGAACGGTGCCGGCGGAGGAGTTCTTCCTCGGCGTCTACATGACGGCCGCAGGTCCCGGCGAGCTCCTCACCAAGATCTCGGTGCCGCCGGGAAAGAACGACGGATTCGCGTCGGTGCCGATCGGCAAGGACGGTACGTGCATCGTGAACGCCGCCGCCTCGGTCGACGGACAGATCCGCCTTGCGATCGGCTGCGTCGACGCCGTACCGGTCCTCGTCCGACCCGAGACGCCGCAGAAGGAAGCGGTCGTCGAGGCTGTCCGCGCGGCACCGTTCGAGCCGCCTTCCGACGTCCATGCGACCGCTGACTACCGGCGCCACCTCGCCGAGGTCCTGGCGATGCGTGCAGTCGAGCAGGCGCAGAAGGGCCGCTGATGGAGGTCGTCTCCCGCAAGACGATCCGCGTCGAGGTCAACGGCGACGAGTACGAGCGGGAGGTCGAGGCGCGGCGGCTCCTCATTCATTTCATCCGCGACGACCTAAGCCTGACCGGTAGCCACATCGGCTGCGACACGGGCAACTGCGGCGCCTGTTCCATGCTCGTCGACGGGATGCTCGTGAAGAGCTGCATGATGCTCGCGATTCAGGCGGACGGAGCGAAGATCGAGACCGTCGAAGGGCTCGCGCAGAACGGCGAGCTGTCGACGCTGCAGCAGGCGTTCTCGGATCACCACGGGTTGCAGTGCGGCTACTGCACGCCGGGGATGCTGATGAGCGCGACCGCGCTTCTGCGCGTCAACGCGCACCCAAAGGAGGACGAGATCCGCAAGGCAATCCAGGGGAACATCTGCCGCTGCACGGGCTACGTGAACATCGTCGAGGCGATCAAGGCGGCGGCCGAATGAGCTCGAGCATTTGCGCGGCAACAGACCGCCCTCGGCGGAGCCGGGCTTTGCCCGGCGGGAGCCTCACGAGGGCCCGCGCGGGCGCAAACCGAAGGAGGGGGCTCGTGGGGGAACCATGGGTTCCCCCACGTTGGGTCAAGGCGGCGGCCGAATGACCGAGACGACCGTTACCCCCGAGCGTCCGCTCGTCGTCGAGGAGGGGGAGACCCGGCCCGGATTCATCGGCCAGAACGTCCCCCGCAAGGAGGACAAGCGGCTCGTGCAGGGCGAGGGCGTCTTCTTCGACGACCTGAAGCGGCACGAGATGGGGTTCGTGCACTTCGTCCGCTCCCCGTATGCGCACGCGCGGATCAAGTCGGTCGACGTCGCGAAGGCGCTCGAGCTCGACGGCGTCTACGGGACGTTGACCGGAGACGAGGTCGCGATCCTCACCGACCCGTTCTTCCAGCTCTCGACGCCTCCGGGCGCGCACATGAAGGATTACGCGCTCGCCGTGGGCAAGGTGCGACATGTCGGCGACCCCATCGCGGCGGTGGTCGCTCGAACGCGCGAGCTCGCGCGGGACGCGGCGGAGCTCGTCGAAGTCGACTACGAACCGCTGCCGGTCGTGCTCGACGGCGAGACGGCCGCGAAGGACGAGGTGCTCGTGCACGACGACGCGAGCTCCAACACCGTCTGGGCCGGTCTCTTCGACTGGGGCGACTTCGACGCTGCGGTCGCGGAGGCAGACCACGTGATCCGGATCGAGCGTCTGCACTTCGACCGCTTCTCGTCGACCCCTCTGGAGTGCTCCGGCTGCCTTGTCGAGTACAACCGCGGCACCGGTCAATGGACGATCCACGGCAACCACCAGATGCCGGGGATCGGCGCCATCTGGATGGCCCCTGCGCTTCGCGTCGGGCTCGACAAGCTCCGGTTCGTCAGCCAGGACATCGGCGGCGCCTTCGGGAACAAGATCACGCTGCACCCGCAGTTCACGGCGTGTTGCCTGCTGGCGCGCAAGCTGAACCGGCCGATCCAGTGGACGGAGTGGCGAACCGACCAGCACATCGCGAACTCGCACGGCAACGAGCGCACATTCCTCGACGTGACCGTCCCCGTCAAGGCCGACGGCACGATGCTCGGCTTCTCAGTCCGCGCGATCGACGACTGCGGCGCTTTCCCGCGCTACGAGCCGCTCGGCTGCATCATCTGGGCGCAGGTCACGCCCGGCTGCTACCGCTGGCGGAACGTGCGCGTCGACTTCAGGCAGGTTTGCACGAACAAGTCACCGGTCGCGCCGAACCGCGGCTATTCCCGGATGCAGCACCTCTGGCTCACCGAGCGAATCGTCGACATCGTGGCGAACGAGCTCGCGCTCGACCCGGTCGAGGTCCGAAAGAAGAACTACGTCAAGCACGAAGAGTTCCCCTACGAGACACCCAACGGCTGCGTCTACGACTCGGGCGACTACGCGCGCTGCCTCGACTTGGCGCTGGAGCTGATCGGCTACGACACGATCGAAGAGAAGCGGCGTGACGCCGAGTCGCGCGGGAGGCTGCTCGGGTTCGGCATCGGCTCCACGCTCGACTCCGGCACGAACAACTTCGGCCAGTCGCTCCTCCTCAACCCGGAGCTGCAGTTCTCGGGCAACAACGAGGTTGCGACCGTGAAGCTCGACATCTTCGGCGAGGTCGTCGTGACGCTGGGCACGGTGCCGCAGGGGCAGGGGCACGAGACCACGACGGCGCAGGTCGTGGCCGACATCCTCGGCTGCACGCCCGACGACGTGAACGTGCGTCCCGGCCACGACAGCTATTGGAACTCGTACGCCGGCTTCTCCGGGACGTACGCGTCGCAGTTCGCCGTGACCGGTCTCGGCGCCGTGAAAGGAGCGGCAGACAAGCTCGCCGGCGAGATGAAGCAGCTTGCGGCGGCGGTCTTCGGCACCTCGCCCGACGACATCGAGCTGGCCGAGGGCCAGGCGCGAATCAAGGGGAATCCCGAGGCGGCGCTACCGTTCATGGCGCTCGGGGCCATCCTCAATGCGAACAACGCCGGCCTGCCGGAGGACCTCGACGTCACCCTCAATGTCCGCTACGTCTACCGACCGCCTTTCGAGAAACCTGATTTGGAGCGGAAATTCGGGAACCTGACGCTTACCTACGCATCGCAGGTTCACGCCTGCATCGTCGAGCTCGACCCGGAGACAGGCGTCTACGAGATCATCGATTACGCCGCCATCGACGACTGCGGCAACCGGATTCATCCGCAGATCGTCGAGGGTCAAGTGCACGGCGCGACGGCGCAGGCAATCGGCGCCGCGACGCACGAGATCTTCACGTACGACGAGGAGGGCAACCTCCTGACTCCCAACTTCTACGACTACCACGTGCCCCATGCGCTCGACATGCCGCCGATGAAGAACGGC
>JBKPDB010000111.1:0-28514 GCA_046727655.1 Actinomycetota bacterium | reverse complement strand
GCCCTCGGCCTCGCGCGCCGTTGATTCGCGGCACTACAGGCGCGTCGGCCGCGTCCGTCGCAGCCATGACTCCCGCGTACCCGCCCGGTGCCAGGCACGCATACGAAAGTGTCACGAAACAGTGCCGAGTTTGTAACGGCCGGACCTTCTCGCTGCACGCGACCACCTTGTGAGCGGCCAGGTCCGGGTGCCTGTCACGGAGGACGCGGTGCTACGCGAGTCGCCCGAGGATCACACCGAACAGGGCGTGGCGGTACGCCGACTGCGCGAACGCGCGCGGGCTCGCCACCAACGTGCGGTCGACCACGCCCATGAGCGGCCATAGCGCGACGTGCTCCGCCAGCGCCAGTGCCACCGCGAGTCGGCGCTGCTCGACGTCCACCCGAGAACGGACGACGTCGAACGCGAGCCCGAACACCGCACCGTTCACAGCGTGCACCGCGAGCCCGAGCGCGCGGTTGCCGCGGCCCAGTAACAGGACGTCCGAGTAGTCGCAGCGGAACACACGCTGGTCGAGCGGCTCTTGGACTCCCCAGACGACCGCGGCGCCGGCGCCGGCCGCCGCTGCACGAACACGAGGCGACATACCCTTCGAGCATGCCCGAAGGCGACGCTCTTCATCGGGCTGCACGCCGTCTGCAGGTCCTCGTCGGCCAAAACGTTGGCGTCGAGACGCCGCATCCGCGTGCGGCGGTGAAGCAGCTCGCCCCCCGGCTCGACGGCCGCCGGCTCGAGAGTGTCGAGGCCGTCGGCAAGAACCTCCTGCTCCGCTTCGAGGGCGGTCTCGTCGTTCGCAGCCACCTCCGGATGAAAGGACGCTGGCGCGTGTTCCGCCGTGACACCCCGATCTTCGGGACGCCTTGGCTCGTGCTGTGCGGAGATGACTACGTCGGCGCGATGTTCAACGGAGCGGTGCTGGAGCTCGATCGCGGGGTCGCGCGACGGCTCGGCCCCGACATCCTCGCTGACCGCCCCGACTACGACGAGATGCTCACGCGTTTCCGGCGCGAACACCAACGCCGCGCCGTGGGTGACGCGCTGATGGACCAGCGCCTCGTCGCCGGGATCGGCAACCGCTGGAAAGCGGAGTCGCTCTGGCACGCACGCGTCTCTCCGTGGCAGCCGCTCGCGCAGGTCCACGACGACGAGCTACGCGCGACGCTGCACCATGCCCACCGGCTGATGCGAGGCCGGCTCGACGGAACCCGCGGGCGCGCCGAGGTCTATCGCCGCAAGGGCCGCCCGTGCCCGCGCTGCGGCGCTCCGATCCGCTCCTGGCCGCAAGGTGACGGCGCGCGAATGGCCTACTGGTGTCCCGAGTGCCAGAAAGGACAGGAGCCGCAGACGGCGTAAGCGGAGTTGTGAACGTGCGCGCTCCGCAGCTGTTCGAAGCTCTCCGTGCATTCGCGCTTGGATCGTTCCGCGCCCTCCTCCTCGACATCGAGCGTGGAGAGGAGCTGCCGTTCGCGTTCGAGGAGCACAGCTCGTACGACAGACCGGCGCTCTATGAGTACCGACCGCTGGTCAAACCGTTCATCGAGGCACGCGCACACACGCTGCGCGTTCGTCCGGACGCCCGCCTCGCAGTCGACGAGCTGAAGCGTGAGCCCGCGGCCGCGATCTTCGCGCGCGCGCACGCGGGGCCGCGGGCCGGCGAGCCCGAGGCGCTCTTCACTAGCGTGTTGTCGCCCCTCCTTACACGCACGGGGGAGCTGTGCGGCGGCTTCGACTGGGACGACGGCTCGTTTGCGCGCGCGTATGCCGAGCTCGAGCGCGCGCTTTTCGGCGAAGGGCACGGCTATGGAGCCGTCGCGCCGGTCGTGGGCATCACAACCGGAGGCGCGACGATCGACCTCGGGGCGGGACTTCGCGTGCGCGTCGCTGCGACCGGCGAGCTTGCGAAGCTCTGGCCCGAAGCGAACGGCCTCCTGCCGACGGGCTTCGGCCGCGAGCCGGACCGGCTCTGCATTCTCGAGCTCGAGCGCGCGCTCGAATCGGGAGCGGCCGACGCACCCGACGCGCCGGGCGAGCTCGCCGACGCGGTGACTGCGATTCGCCTCGCGACCGCAGCTCCAGTGGCCGCTGGGCCCGTCCTCTTCGAGCGGCTCGACTGGAGACCGTACGGGATCCGACCGGTTCTCCCGATCGCGGCGACCCAGCCGGCCGGCGAGGCGACTCGTCTGGACGCCTTCCGGGCGGGGCTCGCCGCTGAGCTCCTACCGCGGCTCGCACTCGCGGACGACGACGCGAGGTTCGGTGAGGCGCTCGATCGGTGGGAGCTCTCGCTCTTCCAGGGCGACCCGTTCCGCGGGGAGCAGCTCCGGCAATCGCTCGCCGCCCTCCTCGGCGGTGACGACGGCCTCTGGGCTGCTACGGTCCGCGGCGCCGTCCTCCTGGGCGACACCCCGCGTGCGCGTGCCGAGCTCCAGGATCAGTTGAGCGGAAACCCGCATCCGGACGTCCTTCGCCGGGCGCTCGTCGAGACATTGCTCGCGGGCGATCGCGCCGCGCTCGTTGCACGCCTCGACGAGTCGATTCTTGGCTTGCGTCCGCGACCGGCGATCGCGCAGGACCAGGCCGCAGCCGCCGGCTAAGCGCTCACGCTCGTCGCGCGCGACAGCGAGTCGTCGATTGCCTTCACCGCGGGCCGCGCCCCGAGACGCGTGAACAGCTCGCGCGCCTCCTGCAGATGTGCCGTCGCTTCGTGCGAGCGGCCGAGCGCGAGCAGGCATCTCGCGCCGCCGAACAACGACCTCGCCCGCGCCGGAACGGAGCCTTGTTCTTCCCAACCGAGGGCGGCCTCCTCGTGCAGCCCAAGCGCAACCTCCGTCTCGCCGGTTGCCTCTTCGAAGACGGCGTGGGCCGCGGTCGAAGCGTGTACGGGACCGACGAAATCGGTGTTGCCGAGGAACGCCTCTGCAACATCCATCGCATTTGCGTCCACGGCGACCGACACGAGGTCCGCGAGGTAGCGCGACCGGTTGATCCCGCGCGTGTTCGTCTCGGCTTCGCGAACGAGTGCAGCGGCCTCCGGGAGGTCGCCTACTGCGAACGCGGTCTCGGCAGCCGCGAGCAGAGCGGGCACGAGTACTTGCGGATCCCCTGCCTCGCGGGCGCCGCCCAGGTACTCGACGGTCAAACTTGCGGCTTCCGCAAGGTGGCCCTGCTGCACGAGCACACGCGCTTTCTGCGGCAGCGCGATGATCGAGACGTAACCCCCGCCGCCGCGTGGCCGACCCCAGTCTTCGACCGTCTCAACCTCACGCAGAAGCTCGTCCCATCGGCCGAGGTCGAAGAGCGCCCATGTCCGCTCGGCTCTCAACCACATGGTGCTCCCGCCCATGCTCCGGCGATCCGCGAACTCTACGGCATCGGTGTAGATGTCGGCGGCCTCCTGAGCCGAAAGCGTCAGCATCAAGGTCCCGAGGTTGCTGTGGCCGAATCCGACGGTGAGCAGATCACCCAGCTCGCGGCCCAGTTCGATGCCGTAGCGAATGTCGTTCAGGCCGTCGACGTCACCCAGCTCGAACCGTGCAACGCCGTGGTACTGGCGGAGGCGCGCCTCGTAGCGCCGCAGGCCGAGAGCCTCGACGACGGGGAGCGCCCGCTCGGTCACGTCGAGACACTCGCGCGGCCGGCTGCTCATCGCGAACCTTGCCGCTCTCCGCGTGTGCGCGGCCGCGAGCTCTTCACCCGGAGGATGGCGCTCGAGCAGGTCGATCGCCTCTGAAAGCAGCTCGTCGCCACGGGCCGCCTCGCCGCGGACATGGGCCTCTTGAGCAAGGTGGACGAGCACCCAACCCTGCCGCAGCTCGTTCCCGACGGACCGGTAGATGATGAGGGCGTCCTCGAGCTCCTCCTGAGCATCGTCGAGCGACTCGGGGTTGGCAAGCGCGGCCTTGACGAGCACCTCGGCGCGTCCTGGATCGGCCGCTTCGAAGAGCGCGAGCGCGCGCCGGTAGTACGTCGCCGCTTTCGTCAGGTCGAGCGACATCGTCCGGTCGCCTGCGAGCTCGAGGAAGCGCCTAGCCGAGAGGACGATGCCGTCGGCCTGTGCGGCAACTCCCTGTGCACGAGAGAGCTCGAGCGCCTGCTCGTAGTGGTGTGCAAGGAGCTCTGCGTGGTCGATGACGCGGTCCGCAGCCATTGCCTCGATCCACTCCGCAGCCGCGACATGCTTGCGCGCGCGCACCGCGCGAGGGATCTGCGCATACGCGACATCTCGGACGATTGCGTGCCAGAAGGAGTACTCCGCCTGATCCTTGACGGACGAGTGGCGGCCCGCCCGGACGAGCTCCTTGCGCGAAAGCTCGTGCAGGCCGTCGCGCACCGACGTCTCCTCCGTTTCGCCCATCGCTGCGAGAGCGCCGGCCCAGAAGACCTTGCCGACGACGGCGGCGTCCTGCAGCAGCGCCTTCCGCTCGGGTCGGAGCGTGTCGAGCCGCGCGGCGATCAACGACTGCACGGTGTCCGGGACGCGGATCTCGGTGTCGCGCAGTCCGCCGACGGCCGAGAGCATGCCATGGTCGTCGAGCATGCGGACGAACTCCTCGGCGTAGAGCGGGTTGCCTCCGGCATGTTCGAGCAGCCGCGCGTGCGTCTCGACGGGGAGGACGGTTTTGCGCAGAAGCGCCGCGAGCAGGCGAGAGGTGTCCTCGTCGCCGAGCGGGGAGAGCGAGATCGTATTCGAGTTCCGCTTGCCGCCGCCCCAGCCCGGACGACGCTCGTACAGCTCGGGCCGCCCGGTGCAGAGGACGAGGAGCGGCACGCCGCTCGACCAGTCGACGAGATGCTCGACGAACGCCAGCAACGCGTCGTCCGCCCAGTGGAGGTCCTCGAAAAGGAGCACGAGCGGCCGCTCCGCCGCAACGCCCTCGATGAAACGGCGCCACGCGGTGAACGGCTCCTCGCGGTCGCCCGCAGCCGTCACCTCTCCCGTGCCGATCAGTGGAGCGAGGCTCGACGCGATCCAGTCACGCTCGGACTCGTCCCCTGCAACCTCGGCGACCGCGACCTTCAGCTTCGCCTGCGCCTCGTCGGGCGCTTCCGACTCGAGAATGCCGGCCTGCGCCTTCACCATCTCGCCGAGCGCCCAGAAAGTGATCCCTTCTCCGTACGGCAGGGACCGTCCCTGCCGCCAGAAGACGAGCGCCGGTTGGTCGTTCAGCCAGTTCCGGAACTCCGTCGCCAGGCGGGTCTTGCCGACGCCGGGCTCGCCGGTGATCGTGACGAGTTGCGTGGATGCATCGCGGACCGTCCGCGCGTACGTCGACCGCAGGAGGGCGAGATCGTCGTCACGCCCGATCAACGGCGTTCGCGCCGGCGGTTCGACGTCGACGCCGAAGCGTCGTCGCGGCGCTTTGGCCCGCCAGAGCGTGACCGCGTCGGCCTTTCCTTTCACGTTGACCGGCTCGAGCTCGTCGTACTCGAAGAGGTCGCGCGTCGCGCTGTACGTCGCTTCGCCCACGGCGATTCCGCCGATCGGCGCGGCGTCCTGTAGGCGCGCCGCGGTGTTGACCACGTCGCCGGCGACGATCCCTTCGCCCTCCGCAGGCCGTGCGGTGAGAGTCACCATCGCCTCGCCGGTGTTGACGGCGCCGCGAACGGCAAGCTCGAGCCCCGGGTGCTCTTCGTCGAGCTCGGCGATCGCATCGACGATGCGAAGCGCTGCTGTCACCGCGCGTTCCGCGTCGTCTTCGTGCGCGACCGGCGCACCGAACACGGCCATCACCGCGTCGCCGATGAACTTTTCGACCGTGCCGCCGAAGCGCTCGATCTCTTGTTTCACGCGCGCGTGATACGGACGCAGCCGCGCGCGCACGTCTTCGGGGTCCGCATCCTCTGATGCGGCGGTAAAGCCGACCAGATCGACGAACAGCACCGAGATGACCTTCCGTTCCTCTGCGGCCGCGCGCGGTTCGGCCAGCGCTCGACCGCAGGACCAGCAGAAGCGGGCGCGCTGCGGATTCTCCTCGCCACAGTTCGGACAAGCGCCCATGTCCGAAGTCTAAGAAGGCACGGTCCCTCTACAGAGCCGCGCGTCTTGGACGGCTACCGTCGTGGCATGGACGAGGCTCGCGCGGTGCTGGCCCGGCTCGACCGGATCGAAGAGCTCGAACGCGAAGGCGCACCCCCCGGCGCCGTGCTCGAGGAGCTGCGCGGCCTCGTCCAGGCGGCTGAGGAGTGGGTGCGCCTGGAAGGAGGTGAGCGGGCGGAGAAAGCGGTCGAACGGTGTGCAGCGGCTCTCGCTCAACCGGTGGCATAGCTCCGGCAAGAGGCATCACGATCTCGAGGATTTCGCCGACCGCGCTGGTTGACATTCGTGGCAGACGGGCGGACGCTCTGAAAGCACCGAGAGGCTGCTGCCGTCGAGGCGATGCTGGCCCCTCTCCGACTCCTGGCTGACGCGGTGCCAGAAGCAGTTGATTCGTCCTTCGAGGGAGAGGGGGCCCACAGTGAGATACCCAAACCGAACGTTTCCTTGGGGCCTCCCCTTGCGGCGTTGTGTCCTTGCGCTTGGCGTCGCGGTTCTTTCGCTTGTGGCGCCAAGCGCCGCGCTCTCTGCCGACTGGCCGGAGTTTCACTTCGCCCCTGATCGCAGCGGCTTCAACCCGAGTGAGACCACTCTGGGGAGAGGGAATGTTGCCGAGCTTTCGCTGAGTTGGAGAACGACGATCAGCGCAGCACCGCTCACCACTCCGGTCGTGGCGGCCGGCCGGGTCTACGTCGGCTCGAACAACGGAAGCGTGTATGCACTGAACGCTGCGACGGGCGCGATCCTCTGGCGTGGGGCAACCGGAGCGTCGATCCCACGTTCGCCGGCAGTCGCCGGAGATCGGGTCTTCGTCGGATCGGACGACGGGAAGGTCTATGCATTCCCGACGTCGTGCACTACGCCGTGTACGCCGCTGTGGACGACATCGACGGGTGGGGTTTCAGCGGATCCTGCCGTTTCGAACGGGGTGGTCTTTGTCGGCGCGTTCGGCACCGGCCTAGCGGCGATCGACGCTGTTACCGGAGCCTTGCTGTGGACGGCACCTCTATCCAGCGCCCTGTTGGTATCGCGATCGACAGCGGCGTTGTGTACACCTCCGACGGAGGCGCACTGTACGCATTCCCAGCTTCCTGCTCGACGCCGTGTGCACCCCTGTGGCTCGGGCAACTCGCCGGCGGCCGGCCGGCCGTGGGTGCCGGAGCGGTCTTCATCGACGCCGGGTACGTGACCTTCTTCAGCTCGTTCCCTGCGACGGCGTCATGCTCGACACCTTGCCCGCCGCTCTGGATGGCGTTTTACGAACTCCGCGTCCGCGCGGACACCCGCGATCGCCGGGAGCTACCTCTACCACGCAGAAGGTGACGGGACGCTCGGCGCATATCCGGTCTCGTGCGTCAGTTTCTGTAGTCCCTCGTGGACGACGTCCATCGGCGGCTTTGTTTCGGACCCTGCCGTGGCGAACGGGGTTGTCTTCGTCGGAACCGACAACGCGATCGAGATGTTTTACAGCTCGACAGGCGCGCTGCGTTTCTCTCGCTCAACTCGGGTGACATAGAGTCGCCGCAGTGGGGATCACGCACTTCGACGACGTCGAGAAGAGACGCCTCGAGCGCGGACAGATGGCCGGAACGTGGTCGAACCTCGGCAAGGCCGCTGGCTCGTACCGCTGTGGCGTCCACCGAATCGAGCTCGCGCCGGGTGAGATGCCCACGCCCGCGCACGTGCACGGCGAGTCGGAGGAGATTTTCTACGTCCTCGCGGGGTCGGGCCTGACGTGGATGGACGAGAAGGCATACGAGATCCGACGCGGTGACTGCATCGTCTACAAGAACTTTCACGAGGCGCACACGATCCGCGCAGGCGGTGACGGCCTCGACGTGCTCGCATTCGGACCGCGCGAGTACTTCACGAGCAGCGAGCTCCCGCGCGGCGGCACGATGTGGTCGATCACGGGCTGGATCGAGGTGCACGGCGACAGACATCCATGGGACCGTGAGCCGCGGCTCGAGTGGCCGGAGCCGGAAGACGAGCGTCTCCCGACCATCGTGAACGTCGATGACGTGGAGCCCGCCGTGCGCGGCGGCCGGGGCCGACGCGACCTGGCCCGCGCCGCGGGGTCGCGCTGGACGGGCCTACGTCATTACGAGCTGAAGCCCGGCGCCCTCTCCGCGCCGCCACACGCCCACTCGGCCGAGGAGGAGATCTTCGTCGTGCTCGACGGCGAGGGAACCCTCGAGCTGACGCCCTCGCCGCGGGGCGCCGCCGAGTTCGCGGACCAGCCGGAGACGCATGCTGTGCGGCGAGGCTCGGTCGTCGCGCGTCCGCCCGGGAGCGGTGTCGCGCATACCTTCCGGGGCGACGATGCCGGCCTGACGCTCCTAGCGTGGGGCACGCGCGAGCCGAACGATGTCTGCTGGTATCCGCGCTCGCGGAAGCTCTTCTGGCGCGGAGTCGGCGTGATCGGACGGGTCGAGACGCTCGACTATTGGGATGGCGAAGAGCTCGAGTAGTCCTTCCGAGTGTTCCACTGTTGACGCACTTGGGTCATAGCGCGGTTGCTATGGGCTGCAGAGACTGGGGTGGAGGGCCGGCCGCGCACGTCGCGCCGGCGCGGCCGTCCTCGTTCGTCCGCTCGAGTAACCACGTCCAAGCCGATTGACCCTCATGAGCCGCGGCGGTAGGTTCCCCTCCTCATGGCTCGCGCCGAAAAGCTTGCCTCGATCCCTCTTTTCGACTCGCTGCAGGACGGTCAGCTCGCTCCGATCCTCGGAGACGGAGGCCGCACGGCGACCGTTACTGCGAGCTCACCGTCGTCGCTGCTCGTCGTGTTCGGGTCGGAGTTCAGACGGCTGGAAGCGGCGCATCCGGACATTCGCTGATCGCATCCGCCGCGCAATGGAAGAGCGTCTCCCTGCACGGACCTGACGCTTCGCCCCGAAAAGAGCCGGAATGATCGCCCATTGGGACGAGGTCGAGCCGTACCGGCTCGACCACAACCTCATCCACGGCGAATGGACCGACCTCGGCCGCGCCGCCGGCACGGTCGGCGTCGGCGTGCGGCGCATCAGGCTCGCGCCGGGCGAGATCCCAACGCCCGAGCACATGCATCCGGTCGAAGAGGAGATCTTCTTCGTGCTGGACGGATCAGGCCTGTCGCGGCAGAACGGGAAGACGTACGACATCCGCACGGGCGACTGCATCGTGCACGTCGCAATGTGCGAGGCCCATACGCTCCGTGCGGGGAAGGAAGGGTTGACCGTGCTCGCGTTCGGACACCGGATGCGGACCCCGGGCGCCTACCTCCCGAACGCGAAGCGGTACTGGCTCAATCCGACCTGGACGGAGGTCGGCCAGGAGCCCCCGCCGTTCGACGCCGAGCCGGCGCTCGACTGGCCCGAGCCGTCGAGTAGGCCGCCGAACATCGTCAACCTTGCCGATGCGAAGCCCGATTACGAGGGCGAGGTCGGCAAGTGGGTGCTGCTCGCGCGCCAGGCCGGAGCCGTCCGGAGCGGGCTGAACTGGGGCCGCCTCGAGCCTGGACGCTCCGGCGCGCCGCCGCACTGCCACTCCGCAGACGAGGAGATCTTCGTCGTGCTCGAGGGAGGCGGCACGCTCGAGCTGTGGCCCTCGCCCCAGCGCGCCGAACACGGACGAGTCGAGCACGAGGTCCGCGCGGGCAGTATCATCTCGCGTCCGCCGAGCACGGGGATCGCCCACTTCCTCCGTGCCGGCCCTGACGGCATGAGGTTTCTGGCCTACGGCACGAGGGAAGCAAACGACATCTGTTACTACCCCCGCTCGAACAAACTGTACTTTCGTGGATTGGGCCTGATCGGACGTCTAGAGTCACTGAGTTACGATGACGGCGAGCCCGAGGACTGACGGCTCACGCGGCGAACTCGGCCCGGTCCGCACCATCCGGCTCCGTCTTCAACGTAAGGACTTTCCAATGCAACTGTCGAGGGCTCTCGCACAAATCCCGCATTCCCCGCACATTGTGAGCGCGCGCCGCATCGTCGGCTCGCGGAGAGCCCGAATCAGCCTCAACGCCGCCTTTGTCACGGTCGCACTCGCTGCAGCGGCCCTCTCCGCGATGCATTTCGTCCACTCCGGCTGGCCGCTCGCGAACGCCGATCCCCTGCTCGTGGTCGCGGCCGGGCTGTTGTTCCTCTTCGCCTATGCATTCAAGGCGTGGGGCTGGCAGCGGCTCTTCAGCGCCGACGAGCGGCCCGAGGCGCTGACGCTCGCCGCGGCGGGCGGTGCGGCATCGGTCGGCGGCGTTGCGCTTCCGGGACGGTTCGACGAGGCGATCCGAATCGCCGTCGTGCGCCGCGGCCCAGGCAAGCGAACGGCGGGCCTCGGTGCCATCTGCCTGACGCTGATCATCGTCGGCCTGCTCGACAGCGCCGCCCTGACCCCGATGGCCTCCATCGCAGCTGCGGCCTCGCATTCGGGCGGCGTCCAGGCAGGCTTTGCGCTCGTCGCCGCCGCCGGCGTCGGCGCGGCGCTGCTTGTGCTCTTCCTGCCGCGGCTCGCGCGGCTCGGCTTCGTGAAGCGCTGGAAGGTCGGCCGCTGGCTCAAGGACCACACCGCCTGCCCACGCTCTGCCTCGCAGGCATGGTTCCTCATCTCGGTCTCGTGGGCGTTGCGCGGCGTCGCCGTGTTCGTCCTCTTGAACGCGCTGGCGATCGGCGCGTCGTTTCCGCTAGCCCTCGCGTTCCTCTGCGCCTCGGCCGCGTCGGCCGCGTTGCCGATCGCTCCGGCCGGCGCCGCGACCCAGGCCGGCGCAGGAGCTGCGATCCTGATCATCGCGGGGATCCCCAAGGGTGAGGCGCTCGCATTCGCGGTCGCTGCGCAAGGCCTCGTCATCGTCGTCGGCGCCGCCGTGGTCGCCCTCGCGGGTGCTCTGGCGCTCTTTCGGCGCTTCGGCCTCAAGCAGGCACCGGCCGTCAGCGGCTGACGCTTACCGACTCCTTACATCCGGCCGAGCGACTTCTTAAGTAACTCTGGTTCGATGGGCGCGGTGCTCACTCGCCGCCTGCTGGTTGCACTCGTCGCGGCACTCACTCTGGCGCTCGCTGCGGTCGCAGGCGCCGAGGCCGCCCTCGTCACTTCGCACGACTCTCAGGGCCGCACGATCACCTTCGACGTCCGTGCTCCGAACGTGGACACCGAGTGGTACGCCTCCGTCCTGCGCGCTGCCGCGCACGGCAACGAGATCAGTACCGTGACGATCCGAATCGTCCCCGAGCCGCAGATTCCGGCGCTGTGCGGTGGACAGGAAGCCGCAGCCTGCTACACAGGCCGCTCCGGCCCCGCAAACATCATCGTCCCTGCCGGCAAGAGCAAGCTCCTCGAGAGCGTGCTTCTGCACGAGTACGGGCATCACCTCGACACGGCGTGGCGTGTTCCGGGCGTCCGCGAACTGAACGGCACCCCGACATGGTGGGCGAGCCGCGGCATGGCGTCCCTGGTCGCGAGCCGCCGGGTGGCGTTCGACTACTCGCTCGGCTGGGATCACAGCATCGGCGAGATCTTCGCCGAGGACTACGCCTACATCCACACCGGCACGCGCTACAGCATCCCGTGGCTCACTCCTCCGGATGACACGCTGAAGGCGGCGCTCTTCGCCGAGCTCGGCACGCCGACCGAGCCGCTGCCGGCGGCGCCGGAGGTTCCGCTCGTCCTCAACCGGCGCGGGACGCTCGTCCCGCACGACCGCTTCAGCGTTCCGTTCGGGCTGCTCGGCCCCGGCCGGCACATCACCGTGACCGCGACGATGTCGAAGCCGAAGCGAAAGGGCATCCGCGCGCGGGCTCAGGTCGTCTGCGACGGCAAGGTGCTCGTGAACAAGGCGTTCGCCAGCGGCCGCGTGCGCCAGACCCTCGAAGTGCCGAGCGCGGGCCCCGGAAGGTGCGACGCGCGCCTGATCAGCAACACCGGCGTCTCGCTCAGCTACACCATCCGCCTCCGGGTCGCGATCGAGAGCGCCTAGCGCACTCGCAAGTGGACGGCGTCCGAGACGCCCGTGATCATGCGGGATATCGGAAGGAACCAGCTATCCTGGCCCGAAAGAGCGCCACATGCGGCTCTCACGCTTGCTTCCGCGTCCCAATCCACGTTCAACGCCCATTAACACGGAACCAGCTCTGGGCCGCGTCATCGCTTTCGCCAACCAGAAGGGCGGCGTGGCGAAAACGACGTCCACGCTGAACCTCGGCGTCGCGCTCAAGGAGAAGGGGCATTCGGTGCTCCTCATCGACCTCGACCCGCAGGGGAACCTGACCATGAGCCAGGGCTGGAACCCCGACGAGATCGAGCGCTCGATGTTCGACGTGCTCGTCCACCGGCTCCCGATCGAGCAGATCATCCGCGAGGCCGAGGTGCCGGTCGCCGTCTCGTCGATCGACCTCGCGGGCGCCGAGCTCGCCCTTTCCTCGATGATCGGACGCGAACGCGCTCTCGAGAAGGCAATCGTCAGCGTGAAGCACTCCTACGAGTACATCCTCATCGACACCCCGCCGTCCCTCGGCCTGCTGACGATCAACGCCCTCGTCGCTGCCAACAGCGTGATCGTTCCCGTCCAATGTGAGTATCTGTCGCTGCGCGGGCTCGTTCAGCTCGAGAACACGCTCTCGATGATCCGCGAGAACCTGAACCCCGACGTCGAGATCCAGGGGATCCTCGCGACGATGTACGACAGGCGCCTGCTGCATTCGAAGGAAGCCGTCGAGATACTCAAGGAGAACTTTGGCGACCTCTTGTTCAACACGAAGATCCGGAAGACGATCCGCTACGCGGAAGCGCCGGTGAAAGGACAATCCGTGCTCAGCTACGACCCGAGCGGCGAGGCAGCCGAGGTCTACCGCGACCTCGCGAAGGAGGTGCTCAATGGCGCGAAAGCGCGCGAGCATGCGTGAGGGCCCACTCGCGGAGCTGTTCAAGGCGACCGAAGCGGCACAACGGCAACAGGAACGTGAGGCGAAAGGTGCGGCTGCCGAGGAACCGGACGAGGCGACGGTCGACCACGTCCCGACCTGGGAGGACGAGGTCGACACCCCGGAGCCGCCGCGTCCCGATCCGACGCCTGAGCCCACAGAACCGGAGCCGGAGCCGCAGCCGGCTCCAGAGCCGACCCCGGAACCACCGTCGGCGCTCGTCACCGAGCCGCCGGCCGCGCGCTACTTCGAGCCGATGCTCGAGCCTGCGCCTCGCCTCCATCGCGTCATCGCCGGTGAGCTCGGCTCGTACCTCGCGCGGATCGAGGTCGTCGGCGTCGGCGGCGCCGGCTTGAACGCCGTCAACCGAATGATCGACGCCGGGATCAACCAGGTCGACTTCGTCGCGGTCAACACCGACGTGCAGCAGCTGCAGCTCTCGGATGCGGAGACGAAGATCCACATCGGCCGTGAGCTGACGCAGGGACTGGGATCAGGCTCCGATCCCGATGTCGGACGCAAAGCGGCAGAGGAGGCGCACGACCAGATCAAGAGCGCGCTCCGCGGCGCCGACATGGTGTTCGTGACGGCGGGCGAGGGCGGCGGCACCGGCTCCGGCGCTGCGCCCGTGATCGCGGAGATCGCCAAGAGCCTCGGCGCGCTGACGGTCGGGATCGTCACCATCCCGTTCAAGTTCGAGGGAACGAAGCGGCGTGCGCAGGCGGACTCCGGGATCGAGTCTCTCCGACGCGAGTGCGACACCACCATCGTCATCCCGAACGACCGCCTGCTCGAGGTCCTCGACAAGTCGACGTCGATGCTCGACGCGTTCAAGATCGCCGACGACGTCCTGCGCCAGGGCGTGCAAGGCATCTGCGACCTGATCACGCTGCCGGGGCTGATCAACCTCGACTTCGCCGACGTGCGAACGATCATGGAGAACTCGGGGACTGCGCTGATGGGCATCGGCTTCTCCTCGAGCGAGGAGAACCGTGCGCGCGAAGCCGCCGAGCGCGCCATGCGCTCCCCGCTCATCGAGACCGAGCTCGGCGCTGCGCGCGGGATTCTGCTCTCCATTGCCGGCGGCACCGACCTCAGCTTGTTGGAAGTGAACGACGCGGCCGAGGTAATCAGGCAGACGGCGACCGACGACACGCAGATCATCTTCGGCGCGACGATCGACGAACGACTGACGGGTCAGGTGTGGGTGACCGTGATCGCCACGGGGCTTGCCGGCGCCGGCCGAGACCGCCAGCGGAGCTTCGTCCGCACGCTCACCGCGCCCGAGGAAGAGCTCGAGCCTCCCTCGTTCTTACGGAACTAAAGCGCCCCGGCGCGGTCGGCGCGGGAGTTAAGCCCTTGCGTTATGTCGGTTGAAACTCCCGTTGACGAGCAGAGGCATCGGAGTAACATCGCTCGTTGCCTGCGGCCTTGCGCTGAGACAAAACACGGCGCGAGAGGGGAGAGTTCGACTCAGGGGAGAGTCAACGATCAGCCGCATCAGGTCAGCAGCCCAGCGGGGCTTCGCGCGCATACACGAAGGTCTTGGTCAGCCGAAATCCAGACGCCGGCGCCGTCGGCTAACTGCATCCCAAGGGCGGTCGAGCCGGCGGTGATCGTCGCAATCACCAATCGGCGGGTTGGCCCGCGGAAGTCAGGCAGCTGCTTCCGCGGGACACCCGGCCCGACTCATTCGGCGGGTTGGCCTGCGAGGGTCATGCGGCCTCTCTCGTGGGCCACCCGGGCCGTCTCGAAACGCCGGAGGGTCTCTAGCCGATTTTCCGGAGCGGGGCGGCCGCCATCACGTACATGATCCGCTTGTCGAGCCGAAGGTCGGCCCTCGACTTCGTCGGGTCGGTCCTGCTGACGACGCGAAGCTTCAGCCTGCGGCCGCTGATGCTGTACGAGTAGACCTCGCGATACCGGCGGAACTTGTCGACGCTCGTGATCGCGAGCCGATGGTTCGGCAGCAGCCTGTACCGGTTGTGCTCTCCGTCGACCGGAGTCGCCGTGATGTTCGGATCCCAACCCATCCGCACGAGGGTCGGCAGGCCGCGCTGCCTGAAGAAGGTGAGATCGAAGCGCCAGCTCGAGGCGCTCCTGAGCCCGTACTGCCGCTGGAAGAAGGAAATCTCCTGTTCGTTGTAACCGGCGGCCGCGAGTGCTCTCGTCACGCGGTCGAACGAGATGCGACCCGTGTCCCAGGTGCCGAGGAACGGATCACTCGCGTGCGCACCTACGTCCCACGGAGGTGTAGCACCGACGTCGGCGGCGCCGCGCGCGAGCACGACGAGGAGCGCCCCCGTAACAGCGAGTGCTCCGCAACGCACGGACGGAAGCGTCGCATCGCGGACTGCTCTGGTCAACACCGGCCGCCGTCATGGAATCCGCGCCGAACCGGGCTACGCTCTCGGCATGAGAGGGGCCGTCGCCGCCGGGCACCCGCTGACAGCTCGCGCCGGTGCGCGCGTGCTCGAGGCGGGCGGCAACGCGGTCGACGCTGCGGTCGCTGCGGCGCTCGCCTCCTGGGTGGCGGAGAGCCCGCTCACTGGGCCGGGGGCCGGCGGATTCATGCTCGCGCACCGCGCCCGCGATCACACGACGCGGGTTTTCGACTTCTTCGTCGCGATCCCAGGGCTCGGGCTTGCCGCTCCGACGCGCGCCGACATGGATCGAGTCGACGTCGACTTCAGCGGGGGTTCGACTCAGGTGTTTCACATCGGCGCTGCGTCGTGCGCGGTCCCGGGCACGGCCCTCGGCCTCGAACGAGCACACAGGTCGCTCGGGACTCTGCCGTGGCGAGACCTCTTCCAGCCGGCGATCGAGCTGGCACGGAACGGTGTCGAGCTCAACAACGGCCAGGCGTACCTACACAACATCCTCGACCTGATCCTGCGGCACACGCCGGAGGCGCGGGCGATCTACGAGCGGAACGGCGACCGCCTGCGCGCCGGCGACACGCTTGTCCAGCGCGACCTGGCCGGGACGCTCGAGCTGCTGGCCGAGAACGGCGCAGAGGTTCTCTACAAGGGAGAGCTCGCCGACGCCGTCGTCGAACACGTCCGCGGGGAAGGCGGCTGCTTCACGCGACGTGACCTCGAGGAGTACCGCGTGGTCCGGCGCCGCCCGGTGCACGCGATGTTCTGCGGGGAGGAGTTCCTCTCGAATCCGCCCCCGTCCGCTGGAGGGGTGCTGATCGCGTACGGTCTGCCGCTGCTCGAGAGCCTCGGGCCGGGCGATCCCGGCACGGCGAAGGCGATCGATCACCTCGCACGCGTCATGCGCGAGCAGGCGAACGCGCGAATGGACGGGTTCGATCGCGCGCTCCGCCGCGGCGGCCTTGCCCGCGCCCTCGAGGAGCGTGCTGCGATCGCGCGTGGCACGACGCACATCTCCGTCGTGGACGGCGCCGGGAACGCCGTCTCGCTCACGTCGTCGACAGGCGCCGGATCCGGCGTGGTCGTCCCGGGCACCGGCATCCACCTGAACAACATGATCGGCGAGTTCGATCTGGCCAAGGTTCCGGCGGCCGGCACGCGTCTCTCGTCGATGATGAGCCCGTCTCTCGTCCTGAAGGAGGGCACCCCGCACCTCGTCGTCGGCAGCGCGGGGTCGCTGCGGCTGCGCGGCGCGGTGATGCAGATCGTGGTGAACGTCGTCGCGCACGATCTGGCGGTCGAGCACGCGATCGAGCGGCCGCGTGTTCACCTCGAGGGAGGCGACCTGCACTGCGAGGGCGGACACGACGAGGCCGAGCTCGAGAAGCTCGAGGCGCTCGGCTGGAACGTCACGCGCTGGCGCAACCGCAACCTCTTCTTCGGCGGCGCTTCCGCCGTCACGTTCGCAGACGGTCGGCTCGCGGCCGCCGGCGACCCCCGTCGCGGCGGCGCCGGGGTGGTGGTGGAGTGATCGTCCGCCCTGCTCGTCCCTCCGATGCAGAGGGCCTTGCAAAGCTCGGACAGGCCGTTGGCTCGGAGCCCGGGGGCTGGCTGGTCAGCACGAACGGCTGGCGCGACGCCTCCGACGAGCGGCGCTACCTGCGCGCAATCCGCCGCTATCCGAACGCCGCGGTGTACGTGGCGGAGGACGACGGCATCGTCGTCGGCCGTCTCTCGGTCGCACGCGACCAGCATCCGGCAAGCCGGCACGTCGCGGACCTCGGGTTGATGGTTGCCGTCTCGCACCGCCGCCGCGGCGTCGGCACCGCTCTGCTCGAGGCGGCCGTCGACTGGGCGCGCCGGGCCGGCGTGCGCAAGCTGGAGCTGCACGTCTTCCCTTGGAACAAGGGCGCAATTGCGTTGTACGACCGCTTCGGGTTCGTCCGGGAGGGCTACCGCCGAGGCCACTACAGGCGCGGCGACGAGTACGTCGACGCCATCCTCATGGCCTACGAGGTCTAACGCTTCTTGGCGTAGCTGCCGAGGCCGCGCTCGAGCAGGGCGAGTGACTCGTCCATCTCCTGGAGCACATCCTCGACGAGCCGCTTGCCGCGACGACCCGCAAGCACCTTCCGCCGGGCCGATTCCAGGAGCGCGCGGTTGACGCCGACGAGCGCGTTCGCTGCGACGTAGGCGCGCGCGTCGTCCTCTTTCTCGGCGATGAGCTCTGCAAGCAAGCGTGTGAGCGCTTCGAACACGGCCCGCTCGCGGGCCTGGAGCGTGGGGCTCGCTCCGATGATGCGCGCACGGACGCCGATCGCCTCCGGCGCGCCTTTGTCACCGAGCCTCGAGAAGACGTCGAAGAGGAAGCGCCGCATGCCGTCGACGACGGACTGACCCCGCTCGCGGCCGGCGATCGCCTCGCGGAGCTGCTGCTCGACCTCCTCCTCCCGTGAGTAGACGAGGTCCTCCTTCGTCGGGAAGTAGTTGAAGACGGTCTTCTGCGAGACGTCGGCCGCATCGGCGATCTCGGCGATCGTCACGTCCTCGAAGCCGCGCGCCGCGAACAGGCGCAGCGCGGCCCCGCTGATCTCTTCTCTCATCCGCTGCTTCTTGCGCTGGCGGAGGCCGATTTGACGTGGCTCGGTGCTCGTTGGTACAGTCACTATAAACTTACGTTCGATAGAAAAATAGTGGAGCTGAAGGGAGTGTACAGCATGAACGCCCAGCCGGACAGCGTCACTCGCGAGACCCGCATCGTCTTCGGAGCGCTTGTGCTGGCGATGCTGCTCGCCGTCCTCGACCAGACGATCCTCGCGACGGCCCTGCCGACGATCGTCGGCGAGCTCGGCGGTCTCGACCACCTCTCCTGGGTCGTCACTGCCTACCTGCTCACGTCGACAGCCTCGACGCCGATCTGGGGAAGGCTCAGCGACCTCTACGGCCGCAAGCGCCTGTTCCAGACCGCGATCGTGATCTTCGTGCTCGGCTCTGCGCTGTGCGGCATCTCGCAGAGCATCGGCGAGCTGATCGCGTTCCGTGCCTTCCAGGGGCTCGCCGCAGGCGGCCTGATGACGCTCGCAATGGCGATCGTCGGCGACCTCTTTCCGGCACGCGAGCGCGGGCGCTACCAGGGCTACATCCAGGCGACGTTCCTCGGCGCGGCGGTCGCGGGGCCGCTCGTGGGCGGGCTCCTCGTCGATCACCTCTCCTGGCGCTGGGTGTTCTACGTGAACGTCCCGCTCGGGATCGTCGCGCTGGTGGTCATCGGCGCAGTGCTGCAGCTGCCGGTCGAGCGAACGCCGCATCGCATCGACTATTCGGGTGCGGCGCTGCTTGCGGGCGCCGTCACGTCGCTGCTGCTCGTCACCGTGTGGGGCGGTCGGCAGTACCCGTGGGGCTCGGCGGAGATCGTCGGCCTCGCGATCGCGGCCGTCGTCCTCCTCGGTGCTTTCGTCGTTCGCGAACGTCGTGCGCCGGAACCGATTCTGCCGTTGCGGCTCTTCCGCGATCCGGTCTTCACTGTGGTCAGCGCGACGCTCTTCGTCGCCACCTGCTCGCTTTTCGCGGCGATCGTGTTCCTGCCCTTGTTTCTCCAGATCGTGGACGGCGACAGCGCGACCGGATCCGGCCTGCTTCTGCTGCCGCTGCTGATTCCTTCGACGATCGCGACGGTCGTGGCGGGCCGGCTCATCGTCCGCACAGGTCGCTACAAGATCTTCCCGGTCGCGGGCCTCACCCTCATGACACTCGGGCTCGTGCTCATGTCGACCATGGACGGGGGGACCTCGCGCACGACGACGTCGGTCTACATGGCGGTGTTCGGCCTCGGCTTCGGGATGGTCAGCCAGGTGCTCGTGCTCGCGATTCAGAACTCCGTCGACCAGCGCGACCTGGGCATCGCGACGGCGTCCGCGAACTTCTTCCGCGCGCTCGGGGGTGCAATCGGCGTGGCGGTGTTCGGGGCGCTCTTCACGGCGCAGCTCGTCGGGCCTGTCGACGCCGAACGCCTTCAGTCGAGCCCGCACGAGATTCGCACCCTGGCGCCCGTGTTCCGCGACCGGATGGTCGACGCAACGGCGCACGCAACGCAGACCGTGTTCCTCGTCGCCGCTGTGATCGCAGCCGTCGGTGTCGGACTCGTGCTCTTCCTCAGGGAGTACCCGCTCCGCGGGCCCGAAGCGGCACGAAGTTGAGGCAGATCCGTCGGACGAGGCGTGCTGACATGGCGACATGTTCGCGGAGCTCGCTGCCGATCGGATCGCGCGGAAGCTCGACCTCGACGTCGACGACATCGGCATCTGCCATGCGTGCCTCAGCTTCGTCTCGTTCGCGATTGCCGAGGGGAACGTCCGCGAGGTCAGGCGCTGGACGAACAAGATGACGCCGGACCTCTGGGCGGAAGGCCTCGAACAGCCTGCTCGCATGGCGCTCCGACGCGCGGAGGAGTACGAGGCGCTCGTGGATCTCGACCGGAACGGAGCGCGCAGCAACGTCGCGAAGGCGATCGTCCGCAAGCTCGCCGCGGATCTCCACGAGCGCGCGCAGGGAGACCTGCTCCGGATGGGCTTCCGCCCGTGGCCGCCCGTCTAGCGCCGTCGGGTCAATGAAGGCGCGGCGGCGCGGCCGGAGCCGCGCCGCTCATACCACGTCTGAAGAGGCGCTAGGCGCTCTGCTTCGCCTGCTTCTGCGCGAGCTGCTCGGCGGCCTTGATCGCCTTGTTGAGCGTTTGGTCTTCCTGCTCGAGGTTCTCGGTGAGCAGCGCAACTACGTCGTCTTCTCCCATCGCCTCGGCCTCGATGATCAGACCGTCGTAGACCGCGATCTCGTGGTGCTCGGTCTCGATCACGCCGCTCAGGATGACCGAATCGACGAGGCCGTCGGACACCTGGCTGATCATCTGCTTGCCTTCCTTCTCGAGGCCCTCGATCGCCGGGCACGGCTTCTCGTCGATCGGCTCGCCGAGCGCTTCGAAGCACCGCTTGAGGTTCTGGACGTGCCGCTGGGTCTCCTGGTGGTGCTGCCGGAGATTGCGCTCGAGCTGCGCGTCCTGGGCCAACTGCTCGAGCTTCTGGAGCATCTCGACGATGGTGTTTTCCATCGTCAGAGCCGCGCCGAGCTTGTGGGCGAAGAGCTCCTCCGGGCTCTGAATCTTGGCGTCTAGAAGCGCCATTCGACCCCCTTTCTCGTGGATCAGTTGTTGCTCGAGGGCTACCCGCGGAAGACAGGGCGAAACGCAAGTGGAAGGAACTCGTAACGGCCGCCGTCTAGTGAGACACTGCCCGAACGATGACCGCTGTCGCCGACGAAATCCAGCTCGACGAAGCCGCCCTCGCGGAGCTTCAGGCCGCCTGGCGCGGCGAGATCGTCGGGCGCCAACACCCGGACTACGACCTCCACAGGAAGATCTGGAACGGCGCGTTCGACCGTCGGCCGGCGCTGATCGCCCGCTGTCTCGGGGTCGCGGACGTGATCCAGGCGGTGAAGTTCGGCCGCCGGACGGGGCTGCCCGTCGCAGTCCGCGGCGGAGGCCACAGCTTTCCGGGCCTCTCGGTGGCCGACGACGCGCTCCTGGTCGACCTCGGGCCGATGAAGGGCGTGCGGGTCGACCCCGATGCACGGACCGCCCGCGTCCAGGCCGGCGTGCTCCTCGGCGAGCTCGACAAGGAGACTCAGGCATTCGGCCTCGCGGCGCCCTCCGGCATCGTCACGCACACCGGCGTGGGCGGTCTGACGCTCGGCGGTGGGATCGGCTGGATCCAGCGCAAGCACGGCCTCTCGGTCGACACTCTCCGTTCAGTCGACGTCGTCACCGCGGACGGCGAGCTCGTCAAGGCGAGCGCGGACGAGAACGAGGACCTCTTCTGGGGAATCCGCGGCGGCGGCGGCAATTTCGGGATCGTCACCGAGTTCGAGTTCGACCTCGTGTCGCTCGGGCCGACGGTGCTCGCGGGGCCGATCTTCTGGGCGATGGAGGACTCGCCGGAGGTGCTCCGCTTCTACCGCGACTGGGTTGCGGACGCGCCGGACGAGCTGATGACGATCGTGATCCACCGCAAGGCGCCGCCGCTTCCGTTCGTTCCAGAGCACCTGCACGGGAAGCCGGTCGTGATGGTCGCCTGTTGCTGGGTCGGCGACCTCGACGAAGGGGAGCGGTTCATCCGGCCGTTGAAGGAGTTCGGCAACGTGGTCGCGGACGTCTGCATGCCGAAGCCGTTCCTCACGCATCAGGCGATGTTCGACCCGAGCTTCGTGCCGGGCCGCTGGTACTACTTCAAGAGCTGCGACGTGCCGGCGCTGACGGACGAGATCATCGACATCACCGTCGCGCACTCGCTGCAGATCTCCTCGCCGCTCACCTCGTTCCCGATCTGGCAGATGGGCGGCGCCGTCTCGCGAGTAGGGGAGGACGAAACCGCGTTCGGCGGCCGAAAGGCGGTCTTCACGTACAACATCGGGGCCTCCACCGCGACCGCGGACGGCTTCGCCGAGGAGCGCGAGTGGGTGCGGACGTTCTGGTCAGCGCTCGAGCCGTGGCATCAGACGGTCTACGTCAACTTCCTTGGCGACGAGGGCCAGGAGCGGGTGCGCACGGCCTACGGCGCCGAGAAGTACGACCGCTTGAAGATGCTGAAGCGGAAGTACGACCCGGACAACTTCTTCCGGATCAACCAGAACATCCCGCCCGACTGATGCGCGCGCCTGAAAGCGGGTGTGGCGCGGGGTCGCGGCGCCTCGCCCGTAGCTCTCAACGCCTGTCGTCCTCCTTCCCGATCTCCATGTCTTCGCGCGGGTCGTACGCGCGGCTCCGGCTGCCGGACTTCGCGATGCCGCGGCTGAGCATGTAGACGGACGCGACCACCGTCGCGGCCGCCCAGAAGAAGCGGTCGTCGATGTTGTCGGATGTGCCGGCGGCGATTCCGAGCCCCATCAGGAAGAGAACGAAGACGAGAAACTCGCTCGTGACGAAGAAGGGCCTCGTCTCGCTGTCGTGGATCGGACGCGGCGGCGCTGTCCAGCGCGCACGCATCGCCGCGCGATCCGTGTAACCCCCACGTGCTGTAGCCATCGTTGCCTCCTCGAGTAGCGCGTTTGGTCCCGGTTCCGTTCCGCGTTTCACGAGGCGTAAAACCGGCTACTCCGCTGGCAAAGCTCGAAGGGAGAAGATCATGGGATTGCTCTGGGTCTTGGTAGTGCTGCTGATCCTCTTTGCGATTATCGGCGGCGTCGCCGTGAACAGCTGGCTCTGGGTCCTGCTGGTGATCGCCCTGATCCTGCTGCTCGTCGGGTACGTCTAAGCCGTAAGCCCTTGACCGGCGGCCGGTCTTGCCGGCCGCCGGCGATGCCCCTCAGGCGGCAGCGACGCGCTCGCGCTTCCGTCGCTCGTCCCGCGTCGGCTCCGGGCCCCTCCCACCGGTACATGCCCTCAGCACGAATTGCTGGACGTCGCTCTTCCGTCGGGTCGTGGCCGGGCGCTTCGCTAGGGTCGCGCGGGAATGGACGTGCCGCCCACGACCACCGGACTGGAGGAGCGGAAGCGATTCCGTTCCGTGTCCCTCGGGGAGGTCGCCCGGCGCGCCGACGTCCGGATGGCCGTGCTCTGGCTCGCCCTCGGCGCCGGCCTCGCCGTCCTGACGACTCGCGTCGTCGATTGGTACGTCATGACCGACGAGCTGCTCTACGAGCGACTGGCGATCAGCGTCGGGCACCACCATTCGCCGCTACCGCAGATCCACGGCGAGCTGATCGGGAACGTCAACCAGCTCTACCCGCTGCTCCTTGCACCGTTGTTCCACGACGTGCTCGTGCCGTCGGGCCTGCACGACGCGCACGTGCTCAACGCGCTCGTGATGAGCTCGGCCGGCATCCCGGCGTTCCTCCTCGCGCGCCGCGTCACGCAGAGTGTGCGGCTGTCGTACGTCGTCGCCGTGTTGACGATCTGCGTGCCGTGGATCGTCCTCTCTTCGTTTCTGATGACCGAGGTCGTGGCGTATCCCGCGTTTCTGTGGGCGGTCCTCATGCTGCAGCAGGCGGCGGTCTCGCCCCGCCCGCGTAACGACATCGGATTGCTCGTTGCGCTCGCCATTGCGACGTTCGCGCGGACGCAGTTCGCAGTCTTGTTCGTCGTCGTGCCGCCGGCTTTGTACGTCCACCAGCTCGCGTTCACGGAGGAACGTAACCGGCTCGTGCGTGCTCGCGATGCCGCGCGCCGGCTCGTCTCGGCGCATCGCGTTCCTGCCCTGACCTACGCCGTCCTCGCCGTCGTCGCGCTCGCGCTGTTGATCGCGGGGCGGCTGTCGAGCGCCCTCGGCACCTACTCGGTGACGGCGGAAGGCAACCTCGTTCCGAGCGGCATGGGCCGCTCCCTCCTCGAGCACTTCGCCCTCCTCGGGCTCGGTCTGGGGATCCTGCCGTTCGTTCTCGGAATCGCGTGGCTGCTCACGTCGATCGTTGGGTCACGCGTCCCGGAGCGTCATGCGTTCGCATCGATCGCCGTGGTGTCGATCCTGGCGTTCCTCTTCGAGGTGACCTCCTACGACCTTCGGTTCGGACAGGGAAGGCTGCACGACCGTTACCTCTTCTACGTCGGCCCGCTCGTGCTGGTGGCGTTCGTCGCCATGCTGCAGGAAGAGCGCTGGCGCCGCTGGTCGCTCTTCGTCTCGGGCGGCCTGCTCGCGTTGTCGTTCTCGTACGTGCCGATTGCGCGCTACGACAAGCTCAACGTCGACTCCCCGATCACGGCGCTCAACCGCTCGCTGCTCGACTGGGGCGGCTCCCTCAACGGAGCGAGGGTGTTGCTCGCCTTTGCCACGCTCGTCGTGGTCGGGCTGCTCCTGGTCGGGCCCGCACTTCTGCGGCGGCGGCAGCTCACCGTGGTGCTGGTCGTGATCGCATTCCTCGCGATCCCCGCGCAGACGGCTCTTGCCTTCACCCGGCTCCTCACCGTGGACGGCACGAGCGGCCGGCCGATCACCGTCGACCAGAGCGTGGTCTTCGACTGGATCGACCGTGATCTCGGGCCGAAGGCGAAGGTGACGATGGTGCCATACCCCTTCCTCTACGGGAACTACTGGGAGAACGTCGCGTACTGGTGGAACGTCGAGTTCTGGAACGCCTCCGTGCAGCGAGCCGCCGTCTACGAGGGCGCCTTCACCGGAACGCCCGAGACGTTCCCGACGACCGACCTGACCTTCGACCGCACGACCGGCCGCGCGAACGTGTCGCCGAGCGCCTACAGCGCGCAGGCGGTTGCGGAGACTCGCTTTCGGCTCGCGGGGAAGCAGCTGGACGACCTCCGCGGTGTTGTCCTGATCCAGAACGAGAAGCCATGGCGCGCCCTATGGCTCGGGCTCGACCTCTACCGCGACGGTTGGACGATCCCGAAGGTCACCGGCAAGGTCAGAGTCTTCGCGGAGCCGGGGCAGACCGAACGGCTCCGGCGCTTCCTGACGATCGCCATTCGCGGGCCGCAGGGCCTTCCGGCCCGTGGCTTCAGCGTCACGTCCAACGAGAGCAATTGGCAAGCCCAGGCCGACGAGCGCGGCACGAGCAACCAGGTCTCCGTCTGCGTGCCGCCGGGCGCATACGCGGACGTCGGGATCGCTTCACCTCGCTACTCGCCGATCTACGGCGATCCGAAGAGCGAGCCGAGCTTCAGCAGCTACGCCCGTTCGGGCGGCGTCCTCGTCACGAGCATCTCGCTCGCGGACGAGACGGCGCCATGCTGAGAACGAGCGGCCACGCGGCCGATCGCCGCGTGGCCGACTCGCTCGTTAGTCCTGCTTTTGTCCGGCCGAGATCTCGCCGCGCCACGCGCCGGTCTCGGCGCCGCGGCTCTCGATCAGCTCTTTGAAGCGTTCGAGATCGCCGCGCACGCGGCGCTGATCGAGCCCGGCTGCAGAGCCGACCGCTTCGAGCGGGTCGGCCTGGTAGCTCATAGACACTCGGACGAGCGTCGCCGACTCTCCTCTCGGCTCGAACGTGACCGTGCCGCGCGTCTTCTTCCCGTCCTCGCTGATCCAGCTGATCTGGCGATCCGGGTGCTGCTCGAGGATCTTGGCGTCCCACTCGTTCTTCTTGCCGGCGATCGTCGCGACCCAGTGAAGGCGCGTGTCGTCACGCTGCTCGACGTGGTCGACGCCTTCCATGAACAGCGGGAAGTCCTCGAACTGCGTCCACTGGTTGTACGCCGTCGAGACCGGAACGCCGACGTCGATCGACTCCTCGACCGTGCGCGGCGTTGTCGTCGCAGCGCCGCCGAAGCCGCCGTTCGAGCTGGAACGTGACAGCCGCTTCCGCACCGGAACCGCCACTGCCGCGGCCGCGCCGGCGGCGCCGACGACGATCAGCGTGTTGCGGAGCTTGTGGCTCCGCTTCTTCTCGACGCGACCCCACGCCTTCTCGAAGTTCTTCGTCATCTGACGAACCTCACGCCTCAGGCGCTCGTCGGCCGCGAGCCGGCCGGCGAGGGCAACATAGCCCATCCGGCGGGCGGCTCGGCGTCGTGCGGTGACGCCGTGGCCGACGGCTTCGAGCAGTTCGCGACGGAACTTCCGGTCCTTCGCGAGAGTCGCCGCGAACTCAGAAGCGCTGCCGGCCTGATCCTTCAACTTCTCGGTCTTGGTCCTTCCGAACATCGGAGATCCCCTCCTCGTTTCCAGGTCCTCTACCTCAGATCCCACGATCCAAACGCGGCGACGGGCGGGCGAGATACTTGGGGGCCATGATCCTCGAGCCCGAGTTCGAGACGATGGCGCGCGAACGGCTTCGCGCCTTGCAGCTCGAGCGGTTGCGCACGCTCCTCGCCGGCGTGAAGGAGCACGTGCCGTTCTACCGCGAGCGGCTGAAGGGCATCGAGCCGGAGGCGGTCGGCTCGCTCGACGACCTCAGCCGCCTGCCGTTCACGCGCAAGGACGACCTTCGGGAGACGTATCCCTTCGGCCTGCTCGCCGTTCCACGCGAGCGAGTCGTCAGGATCCACGCGTCGTCGGGGACGACGGGGAAGCTGACCGTTGTCGCGTACACGGCCGAGGACGTCGATTTGTTCGCGCGCGTCAACGCGCGCTCGCTGGCGATGGCGGGCGCCGAGCCCGGGATGGTTCTGCACAACGCCTACGGCTACGGCCTCTTCACCGGCGGCCTCGGCCTCCACTACGGCGGCGAGCGGCTGGGGCTTGCCGTCGTCCCCGTCTCAGGAGGCCTGACCGAGCGTCAGCTCATGCTCATCACCGACCTGAAGCCGGACGTGATCGCCTGCACGCCGAGCTACGCATTGACGCTCGCACAGGAGTTTCGGGAGCGCGGCATCGCGCCCGATGACATCAGCCTTCGCCTTGCCGTCCTCGGAGCCGAGCCGTGGACGGAGGCGATGCGGCGCGAGATCGACGCCGGCCTCGGCGTCCAGGCGACGAACATCTTCGGCCTGTCCGAGGTGATCGGCCCCGGCGTCTCCTGCGAGTGCATCGAGGCGCGTTCGGGCTCACACGTGAACGAAGACCACTTCTTTCCGGAGGTCGTCGACCCGGACACGGGCGAGCCGCTCCCGGACGGGGAGGAGGGCGTCCTCGTCTTCACGACCCTGACGAAGGAGGCATTCCCGCTTGTCCGTTACTGGACCGGCGACGTGACCAGCCTCGACTCGGAGCCGTGCCCGTGCGGGCGGACCCTCGTGCGGATGGACCGGATCAGGGGTCGCGCCGACGACATGCTGATCATCCGCGGCGTCAACGTCTATCCGACGCAAGTGGAGGCGGCGCTGCTCGAGCTTCCGGAGCTGACGCCGAACTATCGGATCATCGTGAGCCGCGAGCGCACGCTCGACGAGGCGAATGTCGAGGTCGAGGTGAGCGAAGCGTTTCTGCGCGACGCCGGTTCGGAGAGCCTGCAGGAAGAGCACGACCACGTGCGCGCGCTGCGGAGTCGGGCGGAGCAGCGGCTGCGCGAGAGCATCGGCTGCACGCTCGCGGTGCGGCTCAAGGCACCGGGCACGGTGCCGCGCTCAGAGGGCGGCAAGCTCCAGCGCGTCGTCGACAGGCGCTCGCTGGTCTGAGTCGTACGCTCCTGCCATGAGCAGTTGTCCCAACTGCGGGCACTGCTCGCTGCGTCGGCCTAGTCCTGGTCTTCGGAAATGTCGGTGACGGTTGCGCCGGCGACCTGCACCAGGTCGTTCGGCGCGAGACGAAGCGATTGCTCGTGCGTGCCGGCTTCGATCACCACCGACTCGCGCTCGGTGAGCTTCGGGTCGACGAGGACCGGGTCACGTCTTGCACCCCCGACAGGCGGAACTGCGCCGAGGGCGAACTCCGGATAGTCGCGGTTGAGGTCGTCCTCCGTCGCGAGGTGCACGGCATGGCGCCCGCCGCCCTGGATCTCACTCAGCTTGCCGAGATCGAGCCGCGCCGAGGCCGGCAAAACCGCTCGCACGTACCCGTCAGCCGTCTTGATGACCAGAGTCTTCGCGACGTCGTCCGGCGAGACGCCGAGAGCCTCCGCCTCTGCGAGCGCGCTCTCCGTGTGCGCGTGCTCGAGGAGCTCGTAGTCGACGCCGGCGTCGTCGAGAACGCTCGTCAGGTCTGATGTGGCCACGTCCGAACCTCCTTCGGCCCGGATGATGGCAAACCGGCTCAGCGGTCGTCGTAGACGCGGATCTCGCCGCTGTAACAGGCGACCCAGATGCGCCTCGTGGACGGGTCGTACGTGATTCCGATCGGATGGACACATGCGCTGACGGTCTCGACCGGAGTCATGTCAGACGTCCGGAGCTTCGTGATCGTCCCGCTCTCGTAGTTCACGACGTAGAGCGATCGACCGTCTGCGGCAAGTGCGAGGCTTCTCGGCGCGTTGCCGGTCGCGACCTTTGCGAGCACCCTGCGGCTTTTGAGGTCGACCTTCGCGACGCGCCCTTCAGCATTCAGGGACACGAACAGGTAGCGCCCAGCCGGGTCGATCACGATCGAGCGCGGCCCTGCGCCCACGGGGATGCCCAGCGCTGTCCAGGTCCGCAGGTCGATCCGCACGAGCCCGCCGCCGCCCATCACCGCGACGTATGCGACTCCGCCTTTCGGGGTGACGGCGATCCCGCGCGGATAGGGACCGATCGGGACCTGCTTCACCACGCGGCCGAAGCGCGTCGAGATAACGCTGAGATCCCACGTGCACCAGTTCGAGACGAGCACGAACCTGTCGTCCGGCGTGACCGCCACG
>JBKPDB010000110.1:0-6482 GCA_046727655.1 Actinomycetota bacterium | reverse complement strand
TGGCGAACGTCGCCTCGCTCCTGATGTTCTTCGGAATGTTCGGCTCGATCTTCCTGCTGTCGCAGTTCTTCCAGACCGTGCAGGGCTACTCGCCGCTCGGCTCCGGGCTTCGCATCCTGCCGTGGACGATCATGCCGATGTTCGTCGCGCCGATCGCCGGTGCGCTCTCCGACCGCGTCGGCGGGGCGCGCCTGATGGGAATCGGTCTGACGCTCCAGGCCGGTGGGCTCGCATCGCTGGCAGCGATCTCGACACCCACGACGCCGTACCTGGAGCTGGTCGTGCCGTTCATGGTCTCCGGCATCGGCATGGCGATGTTCTGGGCGCCTGTGGCGAACGTCGTCCTGGCGGCCGTCCGGCCCGAGGAGGAAGGCCAGGCCTCGGGTGCGCAGAACGCGATCCGCGAGCTCGGCGGCGTCTTCGGCGTCGCGGTGCTGGCCTCGGTGTGGTCGCACTACGGGAGCTACTCGAGCGGCGCCTCGTTCGTCGACGGCATGACTCCCGCTCTCTGGATCGGCGCCGCCATCGTGCTGCTCGGCGCAGTCGCAGCCTTCATGATCCCGGTTCGTCGCCGCCCGGCCGAGGCAGAAGTGGAGCTCGAGCCGGCGTACGCCGAAGCCGCGTAACCCGAGACAGCCGGCGCGGGTGGCATGAAGCCATCCGCGCCGGCCTCGGTGGTGGGCCGCCGTAAGCTCGTGGACGCCGCGGTGGGTTCGCCGTGATCAGCCCCGGCGCTCAGGGGTGTCGCCGCAGGTCCCGCGACCAGTTTCCCGCGTTGTGTCCGCGCTTGCGTCCCTCAAGTGGGTGATTACGCAGGTCTCTAAGCTTTCCGCGTATGGCAGAGACCGAGGTGACCGGATTTGACACCGCGGTCGCTTCCGAACGGCCGGTGCCCGACGTCTCCGTCGTCGTCACGCTCTACGACGAAGCGGGCTCGGTCGAGGAGCTGTACCGGCGGACGGTCGCCGCACTCGAAACCGGCCCGCGGACCTTCGAGCTGATCTTCGTCGACGACGGCTCCACCGACGGCACGTTCGCGGCCGTCGAGCGGCTGCACGGCGGCGATCCGCGCGTCCGGGCCGTGCGCTTCAAGCGCAACTTCGGCCAGCACCCGGCAATGCATGCGGGGCTCGCCCGTGCGCGCGGAGACGTCGTCGTGACGATGGACGGCGACCTCCAGAACTCTCCGGAGGACATCCCGCGCCTCGTCGAAGCGGTCGAGGCGGGGAACGACGTCGCGAGCGGTCGCAGGCGAGCGCGCAAGGATCCGTTCGGCCGCACGCTGCCGTCGCGTGTGATCAACGGCATGCTGCGCCGCTTCACCGGCGTCGCGATCTCGGACTTCGGGTGTGCGTTCAACGGCTACCGCCGCAGTGCGGTGGAGCCGATGCTCGGTTCGATCGGACGGCAGAAGTTCACGAAGGCCCTCGTCCTGTCGGGCGGCGCGAGCGTCGTCGAGGTCGACGTCGCGCACTCGCCGCGGCGCGGCTCGTCGCGCTACTCACCCCTGCGGCTGACGCGTACCGCCCTCCACGTGCTCGCCGGCTTCTGGCCGCAGCCGATTCAGTGGATCGGCGTGCTCCTCGGCACCGTCTCGTCGCTCCTCGCCGTCGCGCTCGGCATCTACGGGATCGTCTTCTGGGTGCACGAGTCGAACTTCCCGGGCCCGCTCTTCGGCGGCGTCGCGGTGCTGTTCGTGCTCGGGATCCAGGGCTTCATTCTCGCCCTCGTCGGCGAATACCTGGGACGGATCCAGCGCGACGTCGAGGGACGCCCGCTGTACGTGATCGATCGCGAGCTCTAGCTTCGAGCCAGCTGTCGCCGCTCGGCGGCGAGGACGATCGCTTCCCTCAGCTCCTCGTGCAGCGCACCTTTGGTGAGGAGGGCCACCGCACCTGCCTCGCGCGCCTGCTCCGCCAGCGTCGGATCGTCGAGGCCCGTGACGAGGATCACCTGCACGGCGGGCCTGCGCGTGCGCATACGGCGGGCCGTCTCGAGACCGTCGATCTCCGGCATCTTGACGTCGATCACGGCCACCTCCGCCTCGTGCTCGACGACGAGGTCGATCGCCGTGTGCCCGTCGCTCGCAGTGCCGATCACTTCGAGTCGCTCGTCGTGATTGAGCAGTAGCGCGAGCGCATCGACGAAGAGACGGTGGTCGTCGACGACCACCACCCGGACGGGTGCGCTCCGGAAGTCCCTGGCCAACGCTCCTCGGTCGGCAGTCTGCCAGAGACCTCCGCTCGGTAGGCTCCGCCCGTGGCCAAGCGCGTCCTCGTGACCGGTGGAGCGGGATTCATCCCCTCCAACTTCATCCACCACCTCCTGGCGAAGACGCCGCACGAGGTGGTCTCGCTGGATGCGCTCACGTACGCGGGGAACGTCGACAACCTCACCGGTGCGATGTCGCACGAGCGCCTGTCGTTCGTGCACGGCGACATCCGCGACGCCGATCTCGTCCGCGACGTCGTCGCGGAGGTCGACGTGATCGTCAACGCCGCCGCCGAGTCGCACGTCGAGAAGTCGATCGAAGAGGGCGGGCGCGAGTTCGTGACGACGAACGTCGAGGGAACGCAGATCCTGCTCGACGCGATCCGCGAGGCGCCGGTCGAGCGCTTCATCCTCTTCTCCTCGAGCGAGGTGTACGGCACGGCGGAGCGTGCGCCGATGGACGAGGAACACCCGCTGAACCCGCGGAGCCCCTACGCCGCGACCAAGGCGGGCGCCGATCGGCTCGCCTACTCGTACTTCGTCACCTATGGGCTGCCGATCGTGATCGTCCGGCCGTTCAACAACTACGGCCCGCGGCAGCATCCCGAGAAGGTCGTGCCGCGGTTCATCACGCAGGCTCTGCGGGATCGCGAGCTGACGGTTCACGGAGACGGACATGCGAGCCGTGACTGGCTGTACGTCGACGACGACGCGGAGGCGATCGAAGCCGTGATCGCGGCGCCGCTCGAAAACGTCGCCGGCGAGGTGCTGAACGTCGCGACAGGGATCGACATCCCCGTGACGGAGATCGCGGATGCCGTGCTGGAGGCGCTCGGCAAGCCGCCGTCGCTGAAGACGTACGTCACCGAGCGGCCAGGCCAGGTCGATCGCCACATCGGCTCGACGGAGAAGATGGAACGCCTGACCGGCTGGCGGGCGCGCACGTCGTTCGAGGAAGGTCTCGCGCGCACCATCGCCTGGTACCGCGAAAATGAGGCGTGGTGGCGGGGGATCCTCCAGGGCGAGACACGGGCAAGCGTCTCCTCGTCCTAGGCGCCGGTCCGGCGCAACTCGGCCTGCTCGCCGCAGCGCGGGCGCGAGAGCTCTACGTGATCGCGGTCGACCGGGACCCGTCGGCGCCGGGCTTCCGCTACGCCGACCGCCGGGCGATCGTCTCCACGGAGGACGAGCCCGGCATCGAGCGGCTGGCCGTCGCCGAGCGAGTCGACGGCGTGATCGCGCCCGGCATCGACTGGCCCGTCGCGATCGGTGCGCGGGTCGCCGACCGGCTCGGCCTGCCGCATCCGATCTCGCCGGAGACCGCGGCGCTCTCGACCTTGAAGCTGCGCCAGCGGGAGCGCTTCGCGGACGCGGGCGTCCCGCAGCCGGAGTTCCGGATCTGCTCCGGCGCCGGCGAGGCGGCGGAGGCGGCCGACGAGATCGGGTTTCCGTGCGTCGTGAAAGCGCCGGACCGGCAGGGACAGCGCGGCGTGACGCTCGTGCGCTCGGCCGCCGAGATCGACGACGCGGTCCGCATCGCGCTCGACGCGTCACGCTCGGCGACGCTGCTCGTCGAGCAGCACGTCGACGGAGCCGAGGTGACGGTCAACGCGTTCTCGGCCGGCGGGCACTTCCAGCCGCTGACCGTGACGGACCGTCTGACTGCGCCGCTGCCGGCGTTCGGCGTCGCGCTGACGCACGTGTGGCCGAGCGAGCTCGAGCCGCGTCAGATCGGCGCCGTGGTCGAGGCGGCGTCCGCCGCGGCTGCTGCGGTCGGCGTCACGCACGGGCCGACGTACACGCAGGTGCTGGTCGGGCCGGACGGTCCTCGCGTCGGCGAGCTCGCAGCCCGGCTCGGCGGCGGCCACGACGCGGAGCTCTGCCGTGTCGCTCTCGGCGTCGACCTGAACGGGGTGGCGCTCTCGGCGGCACTCGGCGAGGAGATCCCGGGCAACGCCCTCGCCCCGGTCGCGAACGTCGGCGGCGCGTGCGTCCGCTTTCTCGTGCCGCCTCCGGGCGAGCTTCGTGAAGTCACGGGTGTCGAAGAGGCCTACGCACGGGAGGGCATCCGCGGCATCCGCATCTACCGGCGCCGGGGCCACCGGTTCGAGGAGTTTCGGCGCGGCGCCGATCGCGCCGGCGCCGTGCTCGCCGTCGGAGACAGCCGCGAGGAAGCGCTCGGGCGCGCCGACCGCGCCGAGGCGACGATTCGATTCGAGACCGTGGATGTCGAAGCTCTCGTCTAGACGGGAGACGATGCTCGGCTTCCAGCCGCCTGCGGTCGGCGAGGAGGAGGTCGCGGCCGTCGCCGAGACGCTGCGCTCGGGCTGGCTGACGACGGGGCCGCGGGCAGCCGAGCTGGAGCGGCGGATGGCGGAGTACCTCGAGGCGAAGCACGTGCTCGCGCTCGCCTCGGGAACCGCGGCGCTCCACCTTTCGCTCATTGCTCTCGGAGTCGAGCCCGGCGACGAGGTGATCACCACGCCGATCACGTGGCCGGCGACGGCGAACGTGATCGTGCACTGCGGCGCGACTCCCGTCTTCGTCGACGTCCGGCCGGGCGACCTCAATATCGATCCGGCGCGTGTCGCCGAGGCGATCACGGAACGGACGAAGGTGATCCTGCCCGTCGATCTCGCGGGGCAGCCTGCAGATCTCGATCCCTTGCTGGAGCTCGGCTTTCCGGTGCTCGAGGACGCAGCCCATGCCGCGGAGAGCAGGTACCGCGGGCGCAAGGTGGGAGCGATCGCGGACGTCACGTGCTTCTCGCTCTACGCCACGAAGAACATCGCGGCCGGTGAGGGCGGGCTGATCGCTACGAACCGCGACGACGTCGCGGACGCCGTCGAGGACCTGCGCTATATGCGCCGCGGGCACGGCTCGCTGTACGACATCCCGGTGCCCGGCTACAAGGCGAACCTGTCGGACGTCCTCGCGACGATCGCGCTCTGCCAGCTGGACAAGCTCGAGCGCCATGCGGAGATCCGCCGCCGCCAGTTCTCGTTCTACGACGAGGCCGTCGCGGATCTCGAGGGGATCACGCCGCTCGACCGCGACGAGCGGGACGTACACGCGCTGCACCTCTACGTCGTGCGCGTCGACGCCGACGCCGCGGGTGCGTCGCGCGACGACTACCAGCGGACGCTGCTGGAGGAGAACATCCAGACGTCGATCCACTTCCTGCCGGTGCACGAGCTGAGCTACTACCGCGGGCGCTTCCCCGACCAGCCTCCGTTGCCGGTGGCGGAACGCGCCGGCGCGGAGATCTTGTCGCTGCCGCTGTCTCCCGCGCATTCCGACGACGACATCGGCGACGTCATCGCCGCGCTGCGGCGCGTGCACGCGCGCTTCACCGGATGACGCGGCGGCGCGTCGTCAGGATCGTCCTGACGCTCGCGATCACCGGCGGGTGTCTCGCCTACATCCTCTGGCAGCTCGACGTCCGGCGGACGCTGGACATCCTCGTCCACTCACACCTCGGCTGGTTCCTCGGCGCCGTCGCGATCATGATCGGCGGCGTTCCGCCGATGGCATTCCGGTGGCAGAGGCTCCTGGCGGCGCACGGCGTTCGCGAGCGCTTCGCGTGGCTGAACCGCGCGTACCTCGTCTCTTACACCGCGGGGCAGGTGCTGCCGAGCGCGGTCGGCGGCGACGCGTACCGGATCTACGAGAGCGCGCGCCGACATCCGGGACGGCTCGGCGACATGACGGCCATCGTCCTCCTGGAGCGTGCGCTCGGGGGTGCCGCGACGCTGACGCTTGCCGCCATCGGCTTCGCGCTCGCGCTCGGGCACTACGACGTCGGCGCGTACCTCTGGATCGAAGGCGCCTTCGTCCTCGGGACGATCCTCTTGGCCGTCGCATTCTTCTCGCGCTCGGCGCGCGGCGTCCTGCGGCGGCTCGTGCCGCTCCTGCAGCGGCTGCGCCTCGAGCGGCCGCTGCGGGCCCTCTACGAAGGCGTGCACTACTTCCGCGAGCACGTGGGGCTGATGGCCTGGATCTTCCTGCTGACCCTCGCGGTGCAGGCGGTGCGCGTGCTCGCGATCTGGATGGCGGGCAAGGCGGTCGGCGTCGACCTCCCGCCGCGGCCGTACTACGTCATGGGGCCCCTGCTGTTCCTCGTACTGCTCGTGCCGTTCACGGTGAACGGGATCGCGGTCCGAGAAGCGTTCTTCGTCAGCTTCCTCGGGAAGCTCGGCGTCGACAAGGAAGCGGCGGTCGCGACCGGCTTCCTGTTCTTCGTCGTGACGATCGGACTGGCCCTTCCGGGC
>JBKPDB010000109.1:0-10476 GCA_046727655.1 Actinomycetota bacterium | reverse complement strand
GTTCACGTTGCCCCAGTAGGTCTCCGGCTGCGGGTGCACCTGCGGATCGCCGTACACCTCGCTCGTCGAGGCGAGCAGGAAGCGGGCGCGCTTGAACTTGGCCAGACCCAGCGCGTTGTGCGTCCCGTAGGAGCCGACCTTAAGGGTCTGCAGCGGCAGCCGCGCGTAGTCGATCGGGCTCGCCGGACTGGCGAGGTGATAGACGAAATCGACCGGCTCGTCGAGGTCGAGATGCTTGGTCAGATCGTGGTTCAAGAACAGGAACTCGCTGCCGCGGAGGTGCTCGACGTTCTGCAGCGACCCGGTGTCCAGATTGTCGACGCAGATGACCCGGAAACCCTTGCCGATCAGGTGATCACAAAGGTGCGAGCCGAGGAAACCGGCCCCGCCGGTGACGACAGCCGCGGGCATTGGGCGCGATGCTAGCGGTGGCCTCTGACGGTAGGCGTCAGTCTTTACGCAGGCTTTACAGCCCTTGATCTAGCCCGAAAACTCGGAATCGCCGGCGCCACGACATACCCTTTCGGTGTTGGAGGTCGTCAGGCAGAAACACCTCGTTCTGATCATCGCGCGTGAGTTCGCGTCGAACCTGGCGACTCCGACGCTGATCGCCGACGCCGAGGGCACGCTCATCTTCTACAACGAGGCCGCCGAGCAGGTAATTGGCGTCCCGTTCGCCGAGTCGGGAGAGATGCCGATCGACGAGTTGACGGCGACCTTCTCGCCGCGAACCCAGGAGGGCGAGCTGGTGCCGCTCGAGCGCATGCCGGTGCGAACGGCGCTCGCGCAGAAACAGCCCGTCCACATGACCTACCGGGTAACGAGCAGAGACGGCGTCGACCGCGACGCCGCCGTCACCGCATTCCCGCTCTTTGCGCAGGCGGAGGAGTTCGTCGGGATCATGGCGATCTTCTGGCGGGAAGAGTAAGGCGCATGCAGGTCAAGCTCTGGGGTTGCCGTGGCTCGGTACCTACTCCCGGGCCGGACACCGTCACGTACGGCGGCAACACCTCGTGCGTCGAGGTCTCGCTGGACGGGGAGACGGCGCTTGTGCTCGATGCGGGGACCGGCATCAGACGCCTCGGCCTCGAGCTGGTCGACCGGGGCGCGCGCCGGATCCATCTCTGCCTCACGCACCTCCACCTCGACCATCTCGAAGGGCTGCGCTTCTTCGCGCCGCTTTGGGACAAGCGCGTCGAGCTGGATATCTGGGGGCCGGCGTCGCACCTGCTCAGCCTCCGCGAGCGGATCGCGCGGTCGTTCTCTCCACCGCTCTTCCCGCTCGATCTCCGTGAGGTTCCCGCGAAGGTCGAGTTCCACGACGTCCCGCGTAGGCCGTGGACGATCGGCGACATCTCGGTCGCGGCGGACCTCGTCCTCCATCCCGGACCGACCGTCGGCTATCGCATCGAGGCGAACGGCGCGAGCTTCGCCTACCTCCCGGATCACGAGCCTGCGCTCGCCGGCGAGATCGCGGCGAAGCCGATCGACTGGATCTCAGGCGCGGCGGTCGCCTCAGGAGTCGACGCGCTCATCCACGACGCGCAGTACTTCGAGGAGGAGTACGAGCTACATGTGGGGTGGGGCCACTCGAGCGTCGCGGACGCGGTGGCCTTCGCGCATGCGGTCGGGGCGCGGCGATTGCTGTTGTTCCATCACGAGCCGAGGCACGGCGACCGGTTACTCGAGCGGCTCGAGGATCGCGCGCGGGCGCTCGCGGATGGGAGCGGCGCAGAGCCGCCGGCCCTTGCGCACGAGGGGATGGTGTTCGAGCTGCGTGAAAACAGCCGCTCCGAGACTAAATCCGAGCGATAACGCCCCACTTGCAGGCACAATTGGAGCGGGAGCCAGGCGAGCCCAGACGCTCAAGCTCTCCCCCTGTGGCGTCTAGGGCGAAGGGTCGGGCCCATCCCGCCTGGTTCCCGCTCCTCTTTGAAGGTCGGGAGGCTAGCAGCCTCCCGCGAGATTTGACAGGCGGAGCGACCTCACCGTAGGTCCTTGTTCGACTCCATGTCGAACCACATCGCGAAGAGCGTGAACTGGGACCCGAAGATCAGCAGCAGGGCGACCAGCACCACCGTCCCCACCGAGACGGCGTTGCCCATGATCCGGAGTACGACCTCCGCAATGCCGAGGCCAAGGCCGAGCAGGGTCATCACGAAGCCCAGTGCGTAGAAGAAGACCAGCGGGTGGAAGTCTCGGATGACGTACTTCTCGCGCATCCGCCAGAAGAAGCCCTTCAGCAGCAGCCAGGAGATCCGCGGGATGACCTTGCGGAGCTTGATTCCCGACCGCTCGCCGACCCCGTACACCGGGCGCGAGGGGATGTCGCGCACGCGTGCGTTCCACACGTTCAGGTGCACCAGCATGTCGTTGGGGAAGCCGTAGCCGCGGTAGACGCGGTCGAGGTCGAGCTGGGCGAGGATCTCGCGGCTCGCGGCGGTGTAGCCCGACTGCGAGTCGGCTACGTGCCAGTAGCCGGACGCGATCTTCGTCAGCAACGACAGCAACGCGTTCCCGAGGTAGCGGGATCGCGGGATGACCTTCCACGCCTCGCCGGTGATGAGGCGGTTCGCCTTCGAGTACTCGAGCTCGCCGCGCGCGACCGGCAGCGCGATCTTCTCCAGGTCGGTCGGATCCATCTGGTTGTCCGCCGCCATCACGCACGCGAGGTCGATTCCCTCCCCCACGGCGTGCTGATAGCCGGTGACGATGGCACCGCCGACGCCGGAGTTCCGCTCGTGCATGAGCACCTCGACTCGTCCGTCGCCGACGTCACGCGCCGCGGTCGCAGTCCCGTCCCGCGACGCGTCGTCCACGACGAAGATCCGGTCGACGAAGTCCGGGACGCCGCGAATCGTCGTGCCGACGAGCGCCTCCTCCTCATACGCGGGGATGACGACTGCGACGGTCTTTCCCTCGAGCATCTCTACGTCGTGGCACGGGTCGCGGCCGCCCGTTCCCACACGAGCGCCGCCGCCAACCCGATCAGCAAACCGATGAACGCCCCTACCAGCACCGAGTTGCGCTTGCTGCGCGCGGTCGCCTTCACCGCGGCCGCGCGCGTCAGGACCTGCGGGCGCTCTATCTGCTGGGCCTGGATGAGCAGCTGCCTCGACTGGTTCTGGTCGCCGAGCACCTGACCGAGCTGCACCGCGAGGAGTGCCCTCGTCACCGGTTCGGCGGCGCGGAGACCCTTCTGGAGAGCGTCGATCTCGTTCTGGTCGAATGCGATTCGCCGCTTCAGGTTGACGATCTTCTGGTCGGCGTAGGGCGCCAGTCGCTCCACGACGATCGCCGCGAGCGCGTTGGCGGCGACCTGCGCCTTGCGGCGGGTCGAAGCCTGCGCCGTGATCCGGACGAGTGGGTTACCGGTCGTGCGCACGGTCGTCGCGCCTGCGCCCGTCGAGATCGTCTGCGTCGACACCTTGCCCCGCAGATCGCCCGCGCGCATCCCCGCTCTCGCGGCGGCGCGCTCGATCGAGTCCTCCGACCGGGCGATCGTGGAGACGGCCGCAGGATTCGCCTGAGGGCCCTGGAGAAGGACACCGCCGGCTGTGCTGTAGGAGTTGCCCAGGTAGACGGTCGAGCTCGCCTTCCAGACCTGGCCGCCGCCGAGGGAGATCAAGTAGCCGATGAGCGCCCCTGCGAGGAGACCGACGAGCGGCAGCCACCAACGCACGACGACCGCGTGCCAGTACCGGCGGAGGTCGACCTCCTGCTCGGCGCCGAGATCCGCCTCACCCACGCTCAACGCGCGGCGACTCTAGCGGAGGCCCATTCCCACTGGGCTCGCAAGCCGTCCTCCAGTTGTGTCGTGGCGCGCCATCCGAGGTCACGTTCAATCCTCGTCGTGTCGGCGGACGTTCGCCGGACGTCGCCCGCGGCTGCGGGCCGCTCGATCAGGTCGAGGGTCTGGCCGGAGACGTCCTCGAGCGTGGCAATGACGTCTCGCATCGTCGCCTCACTTCCGCCGCCGACGTTGTAGACCCCGCCCGGAAGGCCGTTCTCCATCGCCTTGATCGTCGCCTCGACGCCGTCCGCGACATACGTGAACGACCGGGACTGCAGGCCGTCGCCGTACAGCTCGAACGCCGTGCCCTGAGCGAGCGCGTCGACGATGCGGGCAAGCGCCATGTCCGGCCGCTGCCGCGGGCCGAAGAAGGTGAAGTAGCGCAACACGACCGTGTCGAGCCCGAACTCCTTCGCGTACGCGTATGCGAGCTGCTCGCAGCCGAGCTTCGTGATCCCGTAAGGCGAGATCGGTCGCGGCTGCGCATCCTCGCGCGTCGGGTAGCTCTCGGCCTCGCCGTAGATCGACGACGACGAGGCAAAAACGACGCGGACGCCGGCGGCCGCGGCGGATTCGAAGACACGCCGGCTCGCGAGAAGATTGCGGCGGACGTAGTCCTCGAAGACGTGGCCGAAGCTCCTCACGCCCGGCTGCCCGGCGAGGTGAAAGACGCCGTCGAAGCCGTCGAGGACCAGATCCTCTTCCGCGAGCTCGAGCCGCGAGACGTCGAGCGCGGCCGCGTTCTCCTCCTTCAGCGCCGGGTCGTAGTAATCCGTGAAGGAGTCGACCGGGACGACCTCATGCCCGTGTTCGATCAGCGCTTCCGAGAGGTGCGAGCCGATGAAGCCGGCCGCACCCGTGACGACGTATCTCATTCGGCCGGAGTGAGCGGCTTCAGCGTGCCGTCCCCGTTCCGCATCAGGCTCAGGTCGGAGAAGAACCGGGTCATGACGATGCCCTCGCGGAAGTCCCCGAGCTGCGGCTCCGGCCGTTCGCCGCGCGCCAGGGCGAGGGCGAGCTCCGGATAGCGGCCGCCCGCGGCGAGCGGCAGCGGAAAGCCTCCGCCGAAGCGGGGATTGATGTCGGTGAGCAGGTGCGAGCCGTCCACCTCGCGGAAGCACTGAATGTTGGCGGGGCCGACGAGCCGCAGCTTCTCGGCGACATCGCGGGCGAGCTCGATCAGCTGAGCGTCGCGGATCGTCATCCCCTTGATCGACTCCCCGCCCTTCGACTCGATCATCGTGCGCGGGATCGCGTTCAGGCAGCGGCCGTCGAGATCGCAGAAGACATCGATCGAGAACTCCTCGCCGGCGAGGCAGGCCTGCACGATCGACTCGACCGGCGTGTAGCCGAGGAAGAAGTCGAGCTGCGCGCGGTCCTCGGCGCGATAGATGTGGCGCGAGCCGAAGCCGCGGCGCGCCTTGACGAGCAGCGGATAGGGCGCGTCCGCGGGAACGTCCCGCGGCAGCCACGTCGGCGGCGACGGGATGCCGCGCTCCTCGAAGAGCACGTGGGCGAGGTACTTGTCCGCCAGCCGCTCCACGGTGTCGGCTTCGGGAAGAAGGACGAGCGCGCAGAGCTCGTCCCGCGCCCGCGCGAGCGTCAGCTGATCGAGGTCGGTAAGCGGGACGATCAGGCCGACGTCGTCCTCGTCGACGAGGGCCCGCAGTGTCGGCACGTACTCCGGCTCGTCGATTCGTGGGACGAGCTCGTGGCGGTCGGCGTGATACAGCGCGGGCGCCAGCGGGTTAATGTCCGTTGCAATCGTCGCGGCGCCGGCGCGGATGAACGCGGCCACGATGTCCACGCGTTGCCCGGCACACGTGAAGAGAACCGCCGTCACGGCGAGAGCCTAGCCCGGCGACGCGCAAGACGGTGCCTCAGAGGAATCCCAGCGGCGTTCCGTAGACGAGGTAGGGAATGCTCAGCACCGCGCTCCCCACGGTGACCAGGACCAACGCAACTCGCACTGGCCGGCCGCGGCCGGCCACCCAGTCGAACGCGTAGCCGAACGCCAACGCCCAGGCCGGAGCTGCGGTGAGCATGTAGCTCGCCTTCAAGACGTCGCCGTCCGGCGTTGGATAGCTCACGGTGAAATAGAGGTAGCCCAGCACGCCCAGCACGGGCAGAAGCGCCGCCGGAAGCAGAGCCGGGATCCGCCGCCGAAGCGCAATTGCGATCAAGGCGACGCAGCCTCCAACCGCCAGAATGGTGGGCAGAAGCCCGAGCTCGGTTTGCTGTCGCAACTCGTGCTCCTGGCGCGATGTCGGGGAATGCGCCGCATCCCAGCCGAAGACGCCGAAGTAGTCCCCCCAGAGGTCGCTGTAGGTCGTCGGCAGCGCCTTGTTGACGTAGTTGGGCCGGATCGGATCCGTGAACACCTTCGGGAGGCCGAGTCCGAAGTAGAACGATGCGGGGCGCCGCTCCCAGACCGGTTTGTTCTCGGTAGGGCGATCGAAGACCGGATTGCCGTAGTGGATCGTCTGCCGGATGTACCAGGGGGAGGCGACGACAGCCGTCGCAGCGACGACGACGCCGAGCGTGGTCAGCACTGTGCGCCGGTCCGCGTAGCGGACGAGCGCCGCCGCGCCGAACGCAAGCACGACCGCTGCGAACGTCCAGAGAGAGAAGGCCCGAACGAGCTGCCCCGCTCCGAGCGCGACTCCCAGGGCGATCGCCGGCAGGGGCCGGAACGTGCGACGGACCAGGATGCGTGCGGCGAGGAGCAGCGCGACGGTCGAGACCAGCATCGAGAGCGGCTCTGGATGGAACGTGGCGCCCATCTTCAGAACGACGGGTAAGAAGCAGAAGAACCCGAGCGCCCCGTACTGGAGCCAGGGACGATGGGGAAAGAGCTCGCGGGCGAGGAGCAACAAGACGAGGGCCGTCGCGAGCACGACGAGCCAGTTCATGTACTGGGCGAGCTTGTGCGGATCCTGCGAATGAACGTGCTCGCCCACGAGCGTTGCCAGGCCGGCGAGCGCGTAGAAGCCGGGAGGTGTGTAGTACTCGCTTCGGGTCTCGGGCCCGGGGATCTGCCCGTGGTGGATGAGCAGGTCGGCATAGGTCTGGTGCTCGGCGACGTCGAACCCGGCATAGCTCGGATAGTCGTACGCGTTCCAGAGTGTGATCGCGGCGAGCACGGCCAGCAGAGCGCCCGGCGCAAGCCAGCTACGTGCGCGCAAGCTCGAGCAAGAGATCGCGGTAGCGGCGCACGGCGACGGAGCGGTCGGCTTCCCGCTCGACCCACTCGCGACCGCGCGCGCCCATCGCCTCGAGGTCGTACTTCCCGTCGTGCGCGTCGCGGATCGCGCGCGCGAGCAACTCCGGCCGGCCGGAAGGGATGACGATGCCGCAGCCGATGCGCTCCACCACCTGCGCGGTCTCGCTCTCGGGATCGGCGGCGGCGATCACGGGCCGGCTCACGGCGAGGATGCCGTAGAGCCGGCTGGGAACGACGTAGCCCGCGAGACCGGGGGCGAGCCCGACGATGTGTACGTCGGCCGACGACAGCGACTGCGCCAAGACGTGGCGCGGCTGGTAGTAGAGGAACTTGACGTGGTCGACCTCGAGTCGCCTCGCGAGCGCAATGAGCTCTGCGTGCCGCGCGCCGGTGCCGATGATCATGATCCGCACGTCCTCGAGGTCACGCAGGAAGGTCGCGGCACGGACCAGCGAGTCGAGATCCTGCGCGTGCCCGACGTTCCCCGAGTGCATGACGACGAACTTCGAGTCGAGGCCGTTGTTGCGCGCCCACGAGTTGGCTCTCTCGATGGGCGCAAGCCGGCCCGTATCGACCCAGTTCGGGATCACCTGCACCCGCTCCGGCCTTGCGCCTTTCTCTTCCAGCCGTCGGCGCATGGTGTTGCCGATCGCGACGATCCGGTCGGCGCGTCGCAGGTAGAGCCGGACGAGCCCGCGCAGCAGGCTTACGAGAACGGGGCTCTCGAGGCGCTTGAGCTGGACCGCGATCTCCGGAAAGACGTCCTGGCTGATCACGACGAGGGGCGCGCGGAAACGGCGCGCGACGACCAGCGCCACGTCCGCGACGATCGGCGGGTCGGTCATGCAGAGGACGACGTCCGGCCGCGGCCCGCGCACGCCGCGCAGCAGCGCGCTCCCGAGGTAGCTCGCGTAGTTGGCGGCGCGCGCGAGGATCCGCGAGCGCTCGTACGACGTCGACGGGACCCGGACGATCTCAACTCCGTTGTGGTGCGTGTGGCGGGGCTCGTCCTCGTGGGCGTGGAGGACGCCGGTGACGACGGTGACGTCCATGTCCTCGGCGAGCGCTTCACACAGCTCGGTCAGGAGCTGCGCCGTCGCCTCGACTCCGGGCCAGTAGTACTGGTTCAGGACGAGCAGGCGTGGCTTGCGCGCGCCCGACACGGCGCAAGCGTAATCCGCGGCTCAGCTATCGAGCCGGTTCACCCTGCTCGGCCAGCACCTCGCGGATCATCTCGGCGGCGACGGACGCGCGTGGATAGCCGACGTACACGGCGAGCAGCGCACCCATCGCCTCGAGTTCCTGGGGCGTGACACCGTGGTCGAGCGCCCAGCGGATGTGCACGCGCAGCCTTTCCTCGACGCCACCCTGAGTAACAAGCGCCGCCAAGACGACGAGACTGCGATCGCGCAGCGACAAGCAGTCGTCGACCCAGGCGCCGCCGGCCGCGTTGATCGCCTCGTTGGCCATGCGCTCGCCGACAGCTCGCTTCAGCTCCTCCACCGCCTCGCCCTCCGGCAGCCGAAACTGGCTCGCGTAGGCGGCCCGGCCGCGCGAGACGCGCTCGCGGTCAGCCATTGAGCTCGGCGTAGAAGCACTCGACGGCGAAACCGATCCATTCCGGCGCATCCCAGGTCGGATACGCCGCGCGGAACTCGGGCTCCAGGGCAGCCTTGACCTCCTCCGAGCTGCGCCCGTCGGACGCCACGCTCACCCGCTCGCGGACCTCCTCGAGGTAGGCGCGGACCTGTCCGATCAGATCCGGTCCGCCGACCTCGCCATGGCCGGGCACGACCACGTCCGGCTGGAGCGCCTCGAGACTGCCAAGCACGTCGATCCACTTGCTTCCGTTGACGTCGGCGTCGTCCGGTGGGAACCAGGGGAAGATCGGGAAGAACCGAGTTTCGACGAGGTCACCTGTAAAGAGGACGCCTCGCTCGGGAAGGAAGACCACTTGGTCGCCGCGCGTGTGCGCGAGCCCGAATTCGTGCAGCTCGACCGTCGTCCCGCCGAGATCGAGCGTGAGCTCGCCGTCGTAGACCTCGTCCGGGTCGACAAGCTCGACGCCCTCCAGCTGCTCAGCCACCGCGTCGCCGAAGCTCCGGAACATGTCGAGATAGGTCGCGCCCTTCTCGGCGAGCTCCTCCTGCTGCGTCCGGTTGTAGACGATCCTTGCCTCGGAAAACTCCTGCGCGCCGAACCCGTGCTCGGGATGGAAGTGGGTGAGCGTCAGGACGAGCGGCTTGTCGGTCAGCGCCCGAGCCTTCTCGAGAACGCGGCGACCGTTCTTCGGACCCATACCCGTGTCGACGACGAGCGCTTCCCGTTCGGCAACGACGAAGCCGATATTGGGGACGAGCGGCACGCGGCCGTCCGGGATCACGTGAACACCCGGGGCGACCTCATTGGGCGTCACGTCGGCGACGACGGGCGCCGGCAGTCTCTGCGTCTCGCTGCTGTCGGTCATGGGCTTTCCCTCCTTGCTTCAGGTCGAGTCGAGTCCAAGCGCGGGCTCCTGAGCCCGCCGCGTCATCGCGTCGAGGATGCGGCCCGCGGTGAGCAGCTCGCCGCTCAGCTCTCCGACGACGGTTCCCCGCTCGAAGACGAGCACGCGATCGGCGAGCTCGGCGAGCTCTTCCACGTCGGTTGACACGAGCAGGACAGCCGCTCCACCAGCGGCGAGGGCGCGGATCTGCGCGTGGATCTCGGGACGGGTGGCCACGTCGACCCCCGCAGTCGGATCGTCGAGCAGCAGGACGCGGGAGCCGGACGCCATCCAACGGGCGACGAGCGTCTTCTGCTGGTTGCCCCCGGAAAGCGAGGCCACGAGCGAGTCCGGGTCCGCACGCACAGCGACGCGGTCGAGCAGCGCGGCGACGGCGGTTCGCTCGTCCCGCACGTTGACGACGCCGAGCCTCGCGTAGCGCGCGAGCGACGGCAGCGCGACATTGTGGCGGACCGAGTGACTGGGAAAGGTGCCCAAGCTGCGGTCCCCCGGAAGGAAGCCGACGCCGGCCGCGACCGCGTCTCGAGTGCTCCCAGGACGGAGGCGCCCTCCCGCAATCGTGAGCGTGCCGGTAGCGAACGGCACCGCCCCGCAGACGGTGAGAAGCAGTTCGCGCGCGCCTGAACCCGCCAGCCCCGCAAGCCCGACGATCTCGCCTTCACGTGCTTCGCAGGAGACCTTGCGAAGACGCTCACCCGATAGCCCCGAGGCCCGCAGGACGACGTCGCGCGCTGTACTCGTCAGCCCCGAGGTCGCCGTCAGGGCCTCACTCTCGGGGGCGAGGATCTCGACCAGGGCTTGGTGCGTCGCCCGCTCAAGCGTGGCGACGACGCGCCCGTCACGAAGGACGGTCACCGAGTCGCACAGCGTCTCGATCTCGCTCAGCTGATGCGACACGTAGAGAACCGACACGCCCCGCGAGGCGAGGTTCCGGATCATGTCGAGCAGCAACCT
>JBKPDB010000108.1:0-3533 GCA_046727655.1 Actinomycetota bacterium | reverse complement strand
GCATCCAGCCGCTGGTCGACGAGCATCTTGACCGCGATGCCGCTGTAGGCCAGCACGGCGGTCGCCATGCTCCCCGACACGGTCGGTGCGCCCATCGCCTGGGCCTGCTTCAGGCGGTCGAGCTCCATCTCGCCGTCCGTGAGCAGGAAGAGGTTGTGGTTCCGCGGGTCGCGCGCGTCGAGCTCATCGGCGGGACGATCGGGCGCGGGCGCGAGGAAGAACGTGTCGCTCGCGTCGACGCGCGGCCGGGGTGAGGCCATCTCGATCCAAAGGGCGCCGTCGTTGCAGCGGAACGCATGGGGCGCTCCCACGGGTATCGCGCCGCACGCGCCGGGTCGGAGCTTCACGCCGAGCCCTTCGAGATAGAGCACCGGCTCGCCCTCGAGCACGTAGAAGCTCGTCTCGAAGGAGTGGAGGTGCTCGTCGACGTGTCCGTTCGCGAGCGAGACGAGCGTCAGGGCCATGTGCGTCGAGCCGAGCGTGCCGTCGACGAGCCGGCAGCTCGTGAGGCCGCTCGAGCGCGCGGGCAAGGCATCGGCGAGCTCGATGTCTTCGCGACGAACGAGGCGATAGCCGGGCCGCCCGTCCGCGAGCTCGCGCGTGCCCGTGTCGGAGCTCACCGAGGAACGCCGGCCGGTTCGACGACCGCCGAGGCCGCGACGACGTCGGCCACGCCCTGAGCACCGTCGTGCCGTCCCTCGTCGCCGTCCTTGACGAGGTCGGCTCCGCGCACGTAGGTATGGCCGGCGACGAGGAGCTCCTCGGCCGGGAAGCGGGTGATCACGTCGCAGCCGGTCGCCGTCACGACGACCTCCTCCTCGATCCGGGCCGCGGAGCGCCCATCGGTGGCCGCGCAGTACGTCTCGAGCGCGAACACCATCCCTTGCTCGAGCTCGACCGGGTGGTCGAGCGAGTGAACTCGCGAGATCATCGGCGACTCGTACAGCCCGACTCCGATCCCGTGGCCGAACTGCAGCCCGAAGCACGTCTCCTCGTCGGGGAAGCCGAGCTCGTCGGCAGTCGGCCAGACCTCCGCGATCTTGTCCGTCGTCATTCCGGGGCGCACGAGCTCGATCGCAGCGTCCAGCCACTCGCGACATTGCTTGTAGGCATCGAGCTGCGCCGAGTTGACCCCGCCGACGTTGAACGTGCGGTAGTAGCACGTCCGGTAGCCCATGAACGAGTGGATGATGTCGAAGAACGCCTGATCGCCGGGCCGCAGCAGCCGGTCCGAGAACACATGTGGATGTGGGTTGCAGCGATCGCCCGAGACGGCGTTCACCGCTTCCACCTGCTCCGATCCCATCTCGAACAGGAGCTGATGCGCACGCGCGACGATCTCGTGCTCGTACACACCGGGCCGCAGCATCCGATAGATCTCGTCATAGACCGCGTCGACGAGCCCGGCGGACTGGTCGAGCAACGCGATCTCCTCGGCCGTCTTGATCTTGCGAGCCTCGAGCAGGACCTGGGATCCGTCCCTGACGTACACGCCGGCGCGCTCGAGCGCCTCGATCGTGACGAGGTCGGCCATGTCGACGCCGAGCAGCTCGCCCTGGAGGCCATGCTGGCGCAACTCGTCGGCGATGCGCTGCCCGAGGCGGTCCGGGATGCCGGTCTCGACGGGCATGGCGCCGCGCATCGGCGCCACGCCGGCGCGGAAGTTCTCCGCCGGGAGCCACGGTGCAAACAGCTGGTGATGGCGAGCGGCGGAGCCGAAGTCCCACAGAATCGGATCTGCGCCTCGCGGCAGCAGCACGAACCGTGCGTTCTTGTCGCGCGCCCACTCGCCGATGTGCGTGCTCGTGACGTAGCGGATGTTGTTCGGGACGAACAGCAGCACCGCGCCGAGAGCGGAAGCTTCGAGCGCGGCCTTCGCACGATCGAGCCGCTCCCGACGCAGGCGCGGAAAGTCCATGCGCTGCTCCCAGTCCACTGCTCGCGTCGCATCGGGAGAACCGACAGATCTGTTCCTCATCGTCACCGCACCGCCTCGTGAGCTCGATTTCGCAGGTACAGGAAGAGCGAGATGAAATCGTCGTCTCCGTAGCCGGCGTCGATCGCCTGGCGAAGAATGTGCTTGAGCTCTCGCGCGATCGGAAGCTCGACGCCGTTGTCGTCCGCCGCGTCGAGCACGAGGTCGACGTCCTTCTCCATCAGCGCCGTCGTGAACGTCGCGGAGAAGTCGTCGCGGAGCAGCGGCTCTGTCTTGTACTTCACGAACGGGGCACCGGCGGACGAGCTCCCCATCACCTCGAGCAGTGCGGCGCGGGGCACACCGGCGGCCTCTCCCAGAACGAGCGCCTCGGACATCAGCTCGGCGAGCCCGCCGATCATGAGGTTGACGGCGAGCTTGACGATGCGAGCCTGCTCGGCGTCGCCGACGTGGTGGATCGTCGGGCCGATTGCACGAAGGACCGGGTCGACGCGTTCGAGGGTCTCGCGTGGGCCGGAGACGATGAACGTGAGAGTTCCGGCGCGGACTACACCCGGGTTGCCGCTGACCGGCGCCCGCAGGTAGTCGACGGACGCCGCGTCGGCAAGAGACGCGACGCGTGCCGAGGCGGCAGGGGAGACGGTGCTCATGTCGATGAGGACCGTCCCCGGCCGCGCGGCGGCGAGAACTTCGGCGGCGACCGATTCGAGCGCCTGGTCGTCGGCGAGTGAGGTGATCACGACGTCGACGTCCACTGCGAGCTCGGCGGCGCTGTTCGCCACGGTCGCCCCGCCCGCAGCCAGCGACTCCGCTTTCGCCGGCGTGCGGTTGTGCACCATGAGCGGATAGCCCGCCTCGAGGAGGCGCTCCGCGAACGCGGTGCCCATGTTGCCGAGGCCAACCACCCCCACGGTCTGACCGGGGTCGTGAGAAGGGCGGCTCACTGTTCAGTATGAATAAACGAAGCCCCGGCTCCGGTCAAGCGAGCCTTGCGCTTGTACAGCCCAGGACGACAGGCTGTCCGTGGCATAGGTGTGGTATAAACGTGGCATGGCGCGTCTGCGGATCAGCACGACCGTCGACGAACAGTTGCTCACGAGTGCGCGACAGGCGCGTTCGGAGCTGCCGGATTCCGCGCTGATCGATGAAGCGCTCGCCGCCCTACTCGCGCGCCACCGAACGGCTGAGATCGATGCTGCCTACGCCGCGTACGACAGGACGCCACTCGGTTCGGACGACGAGTGGGGAGATCTCGAAGCATTCCGGAAGGCCGCCGGCGCTTCGTGAACGCAATCCCGGCCCGGGGAGAAGTCTGGTGGTCCGAAGTTCCGGAGGTCGGGCGTCGTCCGGTCGTGGTGCTTTCCCGAGACGCGGCGATTCCACGACTGCGGCGCACGCTGATCGCGCCTTGCACGACCACGATCCGCGGAATACCCAGCGAGGTGCTGCTCGAGCCGGGTGACGATCCGATCCCGCTGAGGTCCGTCGTCAACCTCGATTCGGTCGAGAGCGTCTCAGTCGGAACGCTCGTAGAACGGCTCGGCCGACTCAGCGATCAACGGATGCGTCAGATCTGCAGCGCTCTCGAGATCGCAGT
>JBKPDB010000107.1:0-24525 GCA_046727655.1 Actinomycetota bacterium | reverse complement strand
AGGCGTGAGCGAAGTTGTTCGACCGTCCTGAGAGGACCAGGCGGGAGGCGCGGGCCGTATTCGCTGACGAAGTGGTCGACCTGCGCCGCATACCGCTTCTGGCGCGTGTGCGGATCGGGACCAGAGCGCGGGAATCGACGGATCGGAGCCCGCTCGCCCCACCAGCGCGCGTGGAACCGCGCGACTTGGTCAATGACGAGCTCGGCCTCCTCGACCGAGCAACCGTGAAGAACGTCGCCCTGCCTGCCGCAGCTCACGTCCTCGAGCAAGATGACGATGCGCCGAAGTTCGGCATCCGCGGCGGAGTAGTAGAGGCTCGGAGCGAATGCGACCGGAATTTCACTGTAGAAGCGAGCCTCGCGTTCGCAGCGCGCGTAGTAGCGGGCCACTAGCTCGGGATCCCGCTCCTGCATCCTGCGGTAACCGGAGACCGCGTCGTCTCGTGCCATCGGCAGCTTCACGACCAATGACTCCGGTGGGTTGCCCTTCGCGTTTTCGTAACAAAGCTGAACGCGCCCGATGACGCCGGTGAAGCCGTAGTCCTGACCCACTCGCTGCCACCGCGCCTCGGTGACGCGCGCATCTCTTAGCACGCCCGAATCGGTCAACGCGGCCGTGAGCCACTCGGGCGTCACATCCTCGGGCCCGTCGGGAATCGCCAGAGCGGCGCTCAGCTGGCGGGCTCCTACTTCAGTCGCCGGGCGACACCGCTGCGAGCTGGCCGCACGCGGCAGCGATGTCACGTCCGCGCGTCAGCCGCACGGTTGCCGGCAGCCGCGCGCGGTCGAGCACGTCCTTGAACGCGGCGATCGCCTTTCGGGTCGAGCCCTCGTACATCCCGGTCGGGTTGTACGGGATCAGGTTCACCTTGAACACCTTCGGGTCGAGCACAGTCCCCAGCACACGAGCCTGCTCGACTCGGTCGTTCACGCCGCGCAACATCACGTACTCGACGAAGACCTTGCGCCGTCGGAGCTCGAAGTAGCGCCGGCATTCGGCAAGCACGTCTCGGAGTGGATACCTGTCGTTCACCGGCATCACCTCGCTGCGTAGGTCGTCCGTCGGAGCGTGGAGCGAGAGCGCCAGGCGGATCGGCTCCTCGGCCTCGTCCACGAACCTCGTCAGGCCCGGGAGCCAACCGACCGTGGAGACCGTCGTCCGGCGCCAAGTGATCCCGACGTCGGGCAAGGCGCGCGCCGCGTCCAGCACCGCGTCGAGGTTCATCATCGGTTCGCCCATGCCCATGAACACGGCATGGTCGACGGGCCCGACCCGCCGGAAGTGGAGCGCCTGGTCGAGGATCTCTGACGCCGTCAGGTTGCGGCCGAAGCGCATCTGCCCGGTTGCGCAGAACGTGCAGGTGAGCGGGCAGCCCGACTGCGACGAGAGGCACAGCGACCGCCGGCCGTCCCGGTAGCGCATCAGGACGGCCTCGACCGGATGACCTTCGCGCGTTCGGAAGAGCGCCTTGACGGTGCCGTCTTGCGACGACGCCTCGTGCACGGGCTCGAGCGTCGAGAACGGCACGGTCCGTTCGAGCTCGCCGCGGAGTGCGCGGGGAAGGTTCGACATCTCGTCGTAGCCGACGGCTCCGCGCGCGGCCCATTGCCAGACCTGTCCAGCGCGATATGTCGGCTCGCCGCGGTCGGCAAGATGCGCGTGCAGCAGCGCACGATCCACGGCGGCCAGGTTAGCGTTGCACATGGCTTCCTCTCGAGAGCCGTGGTGGCGCGGCGGTGTGCTCTATCAGGTGTATCCGCGCTCCTTCGCGGACGCGACCGGCGACGGGATCGGCGACCTCGTCGGTCTCCGCGGCCGGCTCGACTACCTCGAGTGGCTCGGCATCGAGGGCATCTGGCTCAATCCCACCTTGCCCTCGCCGAACCGGGACTGGGGATACGACGTCTCCGACTACTGCGGCGTCCATCCCGACCTCGGGACGCTCGCGGACCTCGACGCGCTGGTAGCCGACGCCCGCGAGCGTGGGATCAGCGTTCTGCTCGACCTCGTCCCCGCGCACACGAGCGACCAGCACGAGTGGTTCGTCGAGGCCCGTTCGTCTCGCGAGGCGTCGCGGCGCGACTGGTACATCTGGCGCGACGAGGCCGACGACCAGGAGAGCGTCTTCGGCGGAAGCGCGTGGACGCATGATGCGGCGACCGGCCAGTACTACCACCACCGTTTCCTCTCGCAGCAACCCGACCTGAACTGGCTGAACCCGAGCGTCCGCGATGCGTTCGACGAGATTCTCTCCTTCTGGTTCGACCGCGGCATCGCGGGCTTCCGCATCGACGTCGTGCACGAGCTGGTCAAGGACCCGCCGGACCAGCCGAACGATCCAGAGACGCACCGCGTGCTGCAACGGTGGCGCGCGCTCGCCGACGCGTACGACCCGCCGCGCGTCCTCGTCGGCGAGACCTGGGTATTCGATCTCGCGCGCCTCGCATCGTTCTACGGAACCGGCACAGACGAGCTCCACCTTGCCTTCAACTTCCCCTTCGTGTTCGCGGAGCTCGAGGGACGAGCCCTCGCCGAGGTCGTGGCAGAGACGGAGCGCGCCCTGCCGGCCGCGGCATGGCCTGTCTGGACGTTCTCGAACCACGACGTCGTTCGGTTTCCGACGCGGATCTGCGCGGGCGACGAGCGCAAGGTCAGAGCGGCTCTCCTGATCCTGCTCGGTCTGCGGGGAACCCCCGTCCTCTATTACGGGGACGAGCTCGGGATGCCTCAGACCGAGATCCCGCGCGACCGTGTCCTGGACGTTCGTGACCGTGACGGCGCCCGGACGCCGATGCCATGGGGCGACGTGGATTGGCGCAATCCGTGGCTCCCGCTCGGCGAGGATGTCCGCAGCGTCGCAGAGCAACGCGACGATCCGAATTCGGTACTCGTGTTCTGTCGCAAGCTGATCGCGCTGCGACGGGAGCGGCCGGAGCTCACGGGTGGCGCCTACGAACCCCTCGAGACGCACAGCGGCGTCTGGGCATGGCGGCGCGGCGGCTCGATCGCGGTTGCGCTCAACCTCTCCGACGACAGTGTCGACGTCGACCTCGGCAGTCGAGTCCTGCTCTCGACGAGCGGAAGCGACAACGCCTCCGTGCTCGAGCCGTGGGAGGGCGTCGTCCTCGACGTTTGACCGGCCGCTCGCTCCGGGAAGGCGAGGGGGAGCGAAAACGAGGAGGGAGCATGAGAATCTTTGCTCTGGGCGGCGCGCTCGGCGCCCTCGTCGCGTACTTCTTCGACCCGCAGAACGGCAGGCGCAGGCGGCACCAGTTTCGCGATCGCACCCTCGCGCTGTTCCGGTCAGGCGGCAGGAAGGCTGCGCGCGTCGGCCGCGGAGTGGCAGCCGAGACGTACGGCGTTGCGCAAAAGGCGCAGCACCGAAAAGAAGAGCCCAAAGACTTCGACGACGCGACTCTCGCCGACAAGGTGCGGAGCCAGGTCCTGCGTGACCCGGAGATACCGAAGGGCCAGATCAACGTGAACGTGCAGAACGGCGTCGTCCAGCTTCGGGGCGAGGTGCCGCGCCGGGAACTCATCGACGAGCTCGTCATGCAGACTCGGAAGGTGCAAGGCGTGCGCGACGTCGAGAATCTGCTCCACGAGCCAGGTGAAGAAGCGCCGATGCACCAGTAACCACCCGGTGGGGGAACCCGTACGGGGCACAATGCCCCGGTGATCGACCTCCGCTCCGACACGCTGACGCAGCCGACGCAGGCGATGCGCGCCGCGATTGCGGACGCAGTCGTCGGCGACGAGCAGAAGCGCGAGGACCCGACCGTGAACGAGCTCGAACGGCGAGGCGCCGAGTTCCTGGGCCAGGAGGAGGCCGTCTTCGTACCCACGGCGACGATGGCGAACCAGATTGCGCTCAACATCCTCGGCCGACCGGGCGATGCGCTCCTCGTGGAGCGCCACGCCCACATCATGCTGTCGGAGCTTGGCGGCCCGGCCGCGCACTCCGGACTGCTGACGATCGGATTGCAAGGGACGAACGGCAGGTTCTCGCCAGACCAGGTCGTCGCCGAGATTCGCGACCGGACGAGCGTCCACGTCGCGCCGACGCGCATCGTCGCCGTGGAGAACACACACAACAGCTCCGGCGGCCGCGTCTGGCCGCTCGAGGAGATCGATGCCATCGTTGCCACCTGCCGCGAGCACGATCTCGCCCCCCATCTCGACGGCGCGAGGCTTGTCAACGCCGCCGTGGCGTCAGGCGTCGAACCTGCGCGCATTGGCCGCGCGTTCGACACCGTCACGCTGTGCTTTTCGAAAGGCCTGGGCTGCCCGCTCGGAGCCCTGATCGCGGGCTCGAGAGAGCTGATGTCGCAGGCGCGGCGCGGCAAGCACTTCTTCGGAGGAGCGATGCGCCAGGCCGGGATCGTCGCGGCCGCTGCGCTGTACGCGCTCGACCACAACGTCGAGCGAATCGCCGACGACCATGCGCGTGCTCGACGGTTGGGCGAGGGTCTCGCCGCTGCGGGCGTCCGCGTCGACTTGGACCAGGTGGAGACCAACTTCGTCCAGCTCGACGTCGGCCCCGACCGCGCCGGCGCGATCGACCGGATGAAGGAGCGCGGCGTCCTCGTCTCGACGACGGTCCATCCGACGATCGTCCGTGCGGTGACGCATCTCGACATCAGCGACGAGGACATCGACGCCGCTACCGAGGCAATTCCTGCGGCTTTGCAGACGTTTGCCGCCGCCTGATCCTCCCGTCGCCGAGCTGTCGCGGCTCGTCCGCGAAGCCCAGGCCAACGAGCGCATACCTTCGCTCACCGCTGCCGCTATGGGGAACGGCGAGGTCGTGTGGCAGGAGGCGCTCGGCCTGGCGAGCGTCGAGCCGGAGGAACCTGCGACGACCGACACGCAGTACCGCGTCGGGTCGATCACGAAGACCTTCACCGCCGCGGCGGTGATGCAACTGCGCGATGCAGGCGAGCTCTCCCTCGATGACCGCCTCGAGCAGCATCTCCCCGAAGCGCATCACGGAACGCTCACGCTCCGCCGCATGCTCGCGCACGTGTCGGGGCTGCAGCGGGAGGTGCCGGGTTACGTGTGGGAGACGCTCGACTTTCCCGACCGCGCGGGCCTCGTCTCGGGTCTCGTGGACGCGCAGCAGGTCTTGCCGCCGGGCGCGCGGTGGCACTACTCGAATCTTGCATTCGCGCTGCTCGGCGAAGTGGTCGCGCGGCGATCGGGGCTCGAATACGAGGACTACGTCTCCGAGCGCTTGCTGAGCCCGCTTGGCCTGAGTCGGACCACGTTCGACCGGGCCCCGCCCGCGGCGAACGCGTACTTCGTCGAGCCCTACGCGGACCGCGTCCGGCCGGAGCAGAACGTGATCAAGGGTGCATTCGCCGCGGCGGGCTCGCTGTGGTCGACCACCGCGGATCTGGCCCGCTGGGGAGTCGCGCTCGTCGACGGCGCCGAGGGTGTGCTGCGCCCGGAGACGGTCGAGGAGATGAGGGCCTTCCAGTCGATGGCGGACCTCGAAGAGTGGAAGCTCGGCTGGGGCCTCGGCCTCATGCTGGTGCGCGAGGGCGACCGGATCTTCGTCGGACACAGCGGCGCGATGCCCGGCTTCCTCGCCTTTCTCGCCGTCTCGCCGAAGGAACGGTCGGGCGCGGTCGTGCTCGTGAACTCCGGTGCCGGCGTCAAGATCGAGGAGCTCACGCGGAAGCTCGCGGTCGTCGCGGCGGAGGCGTATCCACCCGAACCGGAGCCATGGCGCCCGACGGACGGCGTGCCGACCGAGCTCGAGCCGCTCCTGGGCCGCTGGTGGTCCGAAGGGACGGAATTCGTCATCCGGTATCGGAACGGCAAGCTCGAGGCGCGCGCGGCCGAGGCTCCTGCGAGCGCGCCGCCGGCGGTCTTCGAGCCGGACGGCGAAGACCGCTTCCGCGGCGTGTCAGGGCCGGAGCAGGGCGAGCAGCTCGAAGTCGTACGCGGCAGCGACGGCGCGGTCGACAAGCTCTACTGGGCGACGTATCCGATGACGCGCGCGCCGCAGTCCTTCAGCCGCTGACGGCGACTACTCGTACTGCAGCGCCCGCAGGACGTTGAGCCGCGCGGCGCGCCGCGCCGGGAAGATGGCCGCGATGATGCCAACGAAGATCGCCGCCACTCCGAAGATGATCAGCTGGCCGATCGGGATCGAGAGCACGATGAAGTCGATGCGCGCGATCAACAGCGCCGCGAGGACGATGCCCAGTGCGATGCCGATCGCGGCGCCGATCAAGGCGGTGATCACGCTCTCGTGGCGGACCATCCGCCGTACCTGACGGCGCGTCATCCCGATCGCCCGCAGCATGCCGATCTCGCGGGTGCGCTCGAAGACTGTCAGCACGAGCGTGTTGACGATCCCGAACAGGCTGACGATGACGGAGAGGGCGAGCAGCACGTAGAGGATGTTGAGCACCGAGCTCAGGCCTGAGATCTGGTTGTCGATGAACTTCTGTCGCGTCGCAACCTTTGCGTTCGGGAACGCCTCCAGGGTTTGGTTGAGCGCCGCCTCGTTGGCAGACGTCTGGCCGCCCTTCATCAGCACGAAGGAGTAGAGGTTCTCAGGATTTTCGACGTGGCTGTCCCATGACGCCTGGGAGATCGTCACCGGCCCGAAGGGAGACCCTCCGGTCGGCGGCTCGAAGATCCCCTCGACGTTGTACAGCTCCTGTTCGCCGTTCGGGAAAGTGAGCGGCACGGGCGAGCCGAGCTCCAGGTGGTGATCCTTCGCGTAGCCATCGTCGACGAACGCGCCGTCCTCTCCGAGCGTGGCGATGACCGATCCCGAGCCCTCTTTCCACTTCAGGTCGAACATCTCGCGCGCTTCGGGATTGACGGCCGTCGCGTTGAACGTGTGGCCGAACGCCCGAGCCTCGCCGGCGCGCACGTTGCCCACCGCGGTCACGCCCGGTGTTTTGGCGATTGCGTCGGCCGCTGCGACCGGGATCGGTGAGAAGTTGTTCTGCGCGGTGACCGCGTAGTCCGCGTTCTTCCAGATGTCGTTTACGGCTCCCTTGAAGCTCGAGATGATCCCCGCCGCGAGCAAAGACACGAGCGTGACGAGCGCGAGCCCGATCATCAGCGCGGACGCCGTCGAAGCCGTCCGCTGCGGGTTCCGCTGCGCATTCTCGCGGGCGAGCGTTCCAGCCGCGCCTCCGATCTTCTGGGCCGGCCAGCCCAGCACACCGGCGAGCGGTGGGACGAGTCGGACCGACAGGAGCGCCACGCCGAAGAACACCAGGAGAGCCCCGCCGAGCAAGAACAGCAGGATGGCCGCCGTGCCGAGATCGGGGGCAAACAGGCCGTAGAGAAGGCTCGCGAAGCCGAGTGCGGCCAGCAGGATCGCCGCGGGCAGCCGGAAGCGGGCAAAGCGTCCCTCCGGCAGGGTGGCGCCCTCCCGGACTGCGGCGATCGGCGGCACGCGGGTAGCGCGAACCGCCGGTCGGAGGCTTGCGAGCAGCGTCACGATGATTCCGACGGCGAGAGACACGATGATCGTCCGTGTTTCGAAGATGAGGCCTTGGTTCGGGAGGGTGAAGCCGACGGCGTCGAACAGCTTGAAGAGGCCCTTGGCGAGCGCGAGCCCCAGGAACAGCCCGACCACCGCGGCTAGCGCGCCGACCACGAGCGCCTCGATGATGATCGAACGGAGGACTTGCCTGCGAGACGCCCCGAGCGTCCGAAGCGTTGCGAGCTCGCGCGTCCGCTGCGCGATGGTGATCGAAAGCGAGTTCGCGATCACGAAGCTGCCAACGAAAAGGGCGACGCCGCCGAAACCGAGCAGGAACTTCTGGAGGAAGGAGATGAATTCGTTGGTGTCCTTGGCGTCCTCGTCTGCCTGCGCCTTGCCCGAACGCACCTGAGTTGCGGGCGGAAGGATCTCCTGGATCTGCTTCAGCAGCGCGTCATCCGAGACGCCCGGCTTCGACGACACCGCGATCTCGTCGAGCTCCCCCGGTCGGTCGAACAGCTTCTGCGCGGTCGGCAGATCGAAACCGGCCAGCGTCGCGCCGCCGATCGTCGAGACCGAGCCGAACTTGACCAGTCCCGCGATGCGCAGCCGTCGAACCGGTCCCTCGGCTTGTACGCCGACCGTCTCGCCGACCTTGAAGTCCTCCTTGTTGGCGGTCGACTTGTCGATCACGACCTCGTTCCCGTGTGGCCAGCTTCCCTGGACCAGCGTGAGCGGGTTGAACGGAGACGACCCGCGGGCGATGCTGAAGCCGAGATTCGGCGCGCCGCCGTAGACGACAGCCTTGCCGTCCTTGCCAATCAGCTGCGTCGAATCACTGTTGACCTGGCCGTCTGCCTGGGCGACGTCTGGTAACGCACGCACCTTGCCCAGGAGCGACTCGTCGAACGCCGGCGCAGTAACCCCGCTGTCTCCGGAGAGGTCGAACGCGGACTTTCCGCTGATGACTGCATCCGAGTTCTCGCGACTCGTCGTGAAGATCGAATCGAAGGCCTTGTCGATCGAGTCCGTGAGGACGTACGTGCCGCTCACCGTCGCGACCCCAAGGACGATCGCGAACGCCGTCAGGACCGTTCGCAGTTTCCGGCCCAGAATCCCTCGAAGCGCGAACTTCGTCATTCAGCGCCGAGCTCGTCCATCGCCGTGAGGATGTCCTGCGCGGAGATGTCGCTCGACTCCCGGACGATGAGGCCGTCGTCGAGGAACAGGACGCGGTCTGCGATCGCCGCGGCCCGCGCTTCGTGCGTGACCATCACGATCGTCTGCGAGAGGTCCTCGACCGACTGGTGGAGCAGATCCAGGATCTCTCCGCCGGTCTTCGAGTCGAGATTGCCGGTCGGCTCGTCGGCGAAGACGATGGTCGGCCTGCTCACGAGCGCACGTCCGATCGCGACGCGCTGCTGCTGGCCGCCGCTGAGCTCGGACGGGCGATGCTTGCGCCGGTCGGCGAGCCCCACCTTCTGCATGAGCTCGTCGATCCACGCCTTGTCCGGCTTCTCGCCGGCGAGGGTGAGCGGAAGCACGACGTTCTCCTCGGCCGTCAGCATCGGCAGCAGGTTGAAGAACTGGAAGATGAACCCGATGTGCTCGCGACGGAGCTTCGTCAGCTCGGTGTCGCTGAGCCTCGAGATTGCAGTCCCGGCGATCTCGACCTCACCCGAGGTGGGCTTGTCGAGGCCGGCGAGGATGTGCATCAACGTCGACTTGCCGGAGCCCGAGGGCCCCATCACGGCGGTCATCTGACCTCGCTGGACGTCGAGGGTGACGCCGCGCAGTGCGTCCACGGCCGTGTCGCCCTCGCCGTAACGCCGGGTCAGGTCACGGGCGGAGACGACCGGGCCGGTGTGGGGCGCCTCAGCGGCCGTCGCCGCCGCTGCTGCGGGAGCTGCGGCTGTCTCGTTCATCTGTCCTCCAGGTCGTTGCGGCAAGTCTCCACGGTAGCGACGAAATCTTCAATCCGGGGTACAGGCCAGTCGAAGGTTCGGTTAACCGGCCCTACCGGTCGCCGACCGCGAAGAACACCGCTGCCAGAGCGACGTATACCCCGACGAGGAACGCTCCTTCCCAGCGGCGCGCCCGGCCGTCCCGGATGACTACGGCGACGATGACGGCGGCCGCGCCCATCCCGATGAGCTCCACGGGACGGAAGGCCAGCGTCAGCGGATGCTCGAATGCGAAGGACACGAGAGCGACCACCGGAATCACCAGCAGGCCGACCTGGGCACTCGAGGAGATCGCGATCTCGCTCGCGAGCTTCATGTTTCCGCGCCGCGCGATCACGACCGCTCCGCCGTGCTCGGCGGCGTTGCCGACGATGGCGACGATCACGATCGAGATGAAGAACTCCGAGAGGTTGGCCGCATCGGCGAATGCCTCGAGCGAGTGCACGAGGATCTCGCTGATGATCGCGGTCGCAGCCGTGGCGATACCGAGCGCGACGAGAGCGACCGGAAGGCTCCACGCGGGTCGACCACTCGGCTCGTGGGTCGGCCGGTCGCGCAGCCCCTTGATCGTGACCCAGAGGTAGATCAGCAACAGCGCGACTGATGGACCGATGCTGATCAGCGCAAGCGAGTGCCTGTTCGGGTCGCCATGCCAGCCCGTGATCGACGGGATCAGAAGCAGGAGGACTGCGACGAAGACGAGCGCCAGCTGCCTCCAAAGCGAGCTGCGGTCGAGGATTGAGTTGTCGGGAGCCAACAGGAAAGCGGCGCCGAGCACGAGGAGGATGTTCGAGATGACGCTGCCCGCCATCGAGCCGCGCACGACGTCGGGCAGGTTGTCCGCGATGGCAATGATGGCGATGATGACCTCGGGCGCGTTGCCGAAGCTGGCATTGAGGAGCCCGCCGATTCGCGGCCCCGTATGCTCGGCCGCATGCTCGGTCGCCTCCCCGATCAGCCATGCGAGCGGGATGAGCGCCAAGGCGGCGAGGATGAACATCGAGACCTTGCCCGGATGGGCAACGGCATCGATGAGTATGGTGATCGGTGCGAGCGCAAGCGAAGCCCAGAGCAGTCGTCGCGCCACCGCGGGCAGACTAGTGCTCGGACGTGGATTCCGTCGCAGAGCGCCCGGTGCGAGGAGTTCTCGCTTACCCGATAACAGCGTCGCCTGTCAAGTCTTGCGGGCGAACGTTGCGGACTGGAAAATTCCGTCATGCCACCAGACGCCCAGCGCGCTAGAGCGCTCGTCGGCCGGACGCTTCCGTTGCGGCCGCAGGACGAGCTCGAGTGCCGCCGCTGCGACGTTCATTGCGACAAGGTCGTGTACCCGTCGGCATGTCTCGAGCGTGCATGTCCCTTCGTGTACGCCTTCGAGGAGTTCGGTCATACGTACATCGGCTGCATGCAAAAGGTGTACGGCGTCGAGATCAACCTCGAGATGCTGCGCGCGGCAGAGGCGCGACGCGAGGGATTCGGTGCGGTGCGGACGACAGGCGCCCCGCTCCCGATGTGCCGCGTCGAGGTCGAGGAGTGCTACGGGCAGGAGCGCTCGGGGGCTCTCGGGTGCGTCAACCCGGAGTTCCACGAGCTGCCGTTCGGCTCGCCGACGTTCAAGGTCTTTGCTCAGCTAGGGGGCTGAGGACCGCGTAGCCGACGAGCGGGCTCGCGGCGGCGAGCGCGAACGCGAGCCGCCACGAACCATGGTGGACGATCGCCGCGAAGGCGATCGGGGCGACGATTGCACCGGCGGAGAGGAAGGTCTGCTGCAGGCCGAGCGCTGCGCCGCTTCGGGCCCGGCCGGCAGTCTCGGCCGTGGCCGTGAATGCCAGCCCGTTCCAGGCGAGCGCGAACGTGCCTGCGACGACGAGCGCGGGGACGAGGAGCCACACGGGCGTGTTCAGAAGGGCGGCCGACGCGCCGACGCTCAGCGCAAGCGCGAGGGCGATCAGCCGAAGGGGGACGATGCGCATGTGAAGCCGGTCGGACCAGCGGCCGGCCGCGATCCGCGCGATCCCGCCCAGCACCTGCGTCGCTGCGAGCGCGCCTGCGGCGACGGCCGTGGAGACTCCGCGTTGCTGGTGCAGAAAGAGCACGAAGAAGCCGATCAGGCTCAGCTGCGTCGTCACGTAGAAGGTGCTCGCGATGCAGATACGCCAGACACGCGGATCCCGAAGCGGCCGCCCCACGAGCGAATGGTCCTCGGCGGGCTCCGCGCGGAGCAGGAGCCCGCAGACGACGGCGGCGATCAGGCAGCCGAGGGCGAGGCCGTCGAAAGCGGCATGAAGGCTGATGTGCTCGTTCAGCAGCGGTAGCGCGATCGCGGCGAGCGCTCCCCCGAGTGGGACGGCCATCTGGCGGATGCCGAGCGCGAGCCCGCGCTCCTCTTCGCCGAACCACGCCATCACCGCACGACCACTTGCGGCGTTCACGCCTGCACCGAGAGCGCCTGCGACGGTCAGTGCCCCCACGAGCTCGCCGAAGGATCCCGCGTAGGCGGCCCACACGAGCGCTGCCGCGGTCGCAGCCTGGCCGAGCGCGATCACGGCGCGCTCGCCGATACGGTCGGCAACGATGCCCCAGCCGAGGAGCGTCACCATGGAGCCGATGTTCAGTGCGGCGAGCACGACGCCGACCTGCGTCAGCGTGAGCTCGAAGTGATCCTGGATCGCAGGTGCGATTGCCGGGAGGCCGAGCAGCACCGCAGAGAAGGCCGCCTGGGCGAGGACGCCGGCCGCGAGGATCGTCCAGCGGTACTTACGAGCGCGCGGCGCGGGCGTGGAGCTCACGGAGCTTGCGAATCTCCTCGGCGTTCGGACCCTTGCCGTTCTCGCCCGGGACCTCGAGCACGACCGGGAGGTGCTGAAGCTGCGGATGAGCGAGAAACACTCCGAGGCCCTCTCCGATCAACCCGTCGTCGATGTTCTCGTGTCGGTCGCGGTTCGAGCCGAGCGGCGCCTTGGCATCGTTTGCGTGCAGAACGCGCAGCCGCTCGAGCCCGATGCGTTCGTCCACCTCGGCGACGACCGCGTCCATCGTGGCGGGATCGCGCACGTCGACGCCGGAAACGAAGAGATGACACGAGTCGAGGCAGACGCCGAGCCGCTCGTGGCGTCCGAGCGCCTCGAAGATCACGGCAAGCTCTTCGATCGAGCGGCCGACCGTCCCACCGGCGCCTGCGGAGTTCTCCATCAGCAGCCATGTCGTGTCGTTGCAACGGTCGAGCACCTGCGTCAGCGCCGGCACGACGCGCTCGAGGCCGGCGTCGAGTCCCGCTCCGAGGTGCGAGCCGACGTGGAAGACGACGGCGTCCGCTTCGATGGCACACGCAGCGTCGACGGTGGCGCGCATCGTGTCGACGCTTTTCGTATAGACGCCGTCGTCGGGCGCAGCGAGGTTGACGAGGTAGAGGGCGTGCACGACGACGTCGAGCTTGGCCTCGGCCTTGCGTTCGCGGAACCCCGCGAAGTCCTCGGGCTTGTGGTTGGGGAAACGCCACGTGCGCGGGCTCTGCACGAAGAGCTGAACCACCTCGGCGCCCATGTCGACGCCGTTGTCCAGCGCCTTCTTGATCCCGCCCGAACAGTGCGCGCCGAACAACATGGCTCGACCCTAACCGCGCGACAGTTCGCAGGGCACCACCTAGGATTTCTGCATGGCCGTCCGCGTCCGCATGGCACCGAGCCCGACCGGGTTCCTGCACATCGGAAACGTTCGCACCGCGCTCTTCAACTGGCTCTTCGCCCGGCACGAGGGCGGGGAGTTCCGACTGCGAATCGAGAACACCGACACCAGCCGCGAGGTCGCCGAGGCGACGCAGCAGATTCAGGACTCGCTTCGCTGGCTCGGCCTCGACTGGGACGGCGCGGTCACGTTCCAGCTCGACCGCCAACAGGAGGCCGCGGAGACGGCGCGCCGCCTCGTCGACGAGGGAAAGGCGTATGAGGACGAGGGCGCGATCCGCTTCCGAATGCCCGACGAGGGTGTCACGGCGTGGGACGATGCCGTGCGCGGGCGCATCGAGTTCCCGAACGAGAAGCTCGAGGACCTCGTCGTGCTCCGCTCGGACAGGCGGCCGACCTACAACTTCGCCTCGCCGCTCGAAGACGTCTGGGACGACATCACCCACGTCATCCGCGGCGAGGACCACATCTCGAACACGCCCAAGCAGATCAACATCATCCGGGCGCTCGGCGCGGAGCCACCCGCCTACGCACACGTGTCACACGTCCTCGGGGCTGACGGCAAGAGCCTCTCGAAGCGGCACGGCTCTGTCACGGTCGACGAGTTCCGGCACGCCGGCTACCACGCGCCGGCGTTGATGAACTTCCTGGCGCTGCTCGGCTGGAGCTACGACGACAAGACGACCATCATGTCTCGGGACGAGCTGATCGGGCGGTTCAGCCTCGGCCGCGTGGTCCCGAGCCCCGCCACGTTCGACTACGAGAAGCTCGACTGGATGAACGGCGTCTACCTGCGCGCGCTCCCGCCGCACGAGTATGCGGACGAGTTGGTCGTCTTCCTGCGCGAGCAGGGCTACGACTGGGACGAGAAGCGCATTCGCCGTGCGGCGCCGCTCGTCCAGGAGAAGATCGAGCGCTTCGGGCAGTTCCCCGACTTCGCGGGTTTCCTCTTCCGCGAGGTGCATCCCGACCCGGCCCTGCTCGACGGCCGAAGTGCCGTCGTGGCTGCGGCACGCGACGAGCTCGCTCGGACCGAGCCGTTTGCGGCTTCGGAGATCGAGTCGGCTCTCCGCGGCCTCGCCCAACGGCTGGAGCTGTCGCCGCGCAAGGCGTTCGAGCCGATCCGCATCGCCGTGACCGGGTCGAAGGTCTCACCGGGTCTCTTCGAGAGTCTCGAGCTGCTGGGGCGGGACGAGGCCCTGCGCCGGCTCAGCGCCGCTGCGGCCGTAGCGGTTTGACGTGCCCGAACGGGTCGAGCGCCCGCTGGAACGCCACCCACGCTCGTCGCCGGAACTCGGGGGTGGGAATGGGAACCTCGGTCGCGGTCCGTGTCGGCTCACGCTCCGCGCAGGGGTCTAGGCGCGTCCGCTGGGATCTCATTTTCAACTTGTAAACGAATTAGGATCGGATCCGGTTACGGAGTACACTGGCCGCCCGGTGGAAGCGTCCAGTCAAACCGTTCTCGTCGTCGACGACGATCCTTCGATTCGCCTGCTCTGCCGTGTGAATCTCGAGCTCGACGGCTGTACGGTTCGCGAGGCAGGGTCGCTGGATCAGGCGCGCGTGGTGCTTGGAGAGGGCAATGTCGACGTCGTATTGCTCGACGTTCACGTCGGTTCGCGCGACGGAGCAGAGCTGCTCGCGGAGATCAGACGCGGCTACCCGGGGCTTCCCGTCGCGATGCTGACGGGCTCCGCCGACCATCCGGTGCTCGAGCGGAGCCAGGCGGACGCCGTCCTGTTCAAGCCCTTCACGCTGGAGCAGCTGACGGGAACGGTGCGAGCGCTCACCGCGCAGGCGGCCAGCATAGCTGGATAGAGTCCTCGCGATGTCCATGACTGCGGTCCGGAGCCCCGCGGAATTCGAGGGGCAGCTTCAGCGCTACCTGTTCGAACGCGCCGAGGAAGGACGCGCGGTCCGCGTCGGCGAGAAGGAGGTCTCGGAGCAGGCGGCGATCGTCGCCCGCTACTCGGACCTCTTTAGCCGGGAGCAGCTCCGTGCCCTCCGCGATGAAGAGGAGAACGCCGACGGCGAGCAGGAGGAATGGCTGTACCGGCTCCGCAAGACCTGCGAAGGCGGGCTCGTCGCGGCCGAGCTCGCCGAGAAAGAGGACGAGCTCGAGAACGCGGTCCTCGCCGCGCGCGTCACGTTCCGGGGCGAGGAGCTGCCGCTTCGCTCCGCGCTTGCGAAGCTCGCCGTCCTGCCCGAATACGGTGACCGCGACGAGCTCGGGGAGCTCCAACGGGCAAAGTCGGCGGGGTTCAATGCTCAGCGGCTGGAGCTCCTGCAGGCCTACGAGGAGCTGGAAGCGGATCTCTCGGAGGAACCGGATCCCGTCGCCCGCAACGAGGAGGAGAAGCAGATCTCGCTGCGCGAGCTCGAGTCGGTCCTGACGGCGGCGAGCGACGAGGTCGAGGCCGAATTCATCGCCATGCGCGAGCGCTGGTTCGACCGGCTGCTCGGGCCGGACCGCGAGGAGATCCCCTCGTCCGCCCACATGGGGTACGTCCGGCGTCTGTCTCCGCTCGACTCCACGTACACGAAGGAGCGCGCGACGGAGGTCTGCCTGGCGACGCTGTCGGCGCTCGGCTTCGATCTCGTGGCCGACCGCAACATCCACTTGGACCTCGACGACCGTCCGCAGAAGTCGCCGCGCGCCTGCGTGATCGCGTCCGACCCGCCGAGGGTCGTCCACCTGATCACCCGCGCACAGGGCGGACTTCATGACTACCAGGCGTTCCTGCACGAAGCCGGTCATGCGTTGCATTACGCCGGCGTCGATCCAGGCCTGCCGTACGCCTTCCGCCGGATCGCGCGCGACCACGCGTTGACCGAGATCTACTCGTACATCTGCGAGGCAATCACGCGCGAACCGGGGTGGCACGCCGAGCACTTCGGTCTCGGCGACGAGGAGGCTCGGACGAATGCCGAGGCGACGGTCTTCCTCGAGGCCCTTCTGTACCGCCGTTACACGGCGAAGCTCAAGTACGAGCTGCGTTTCTGGTCCGACTTCGAGCACGCCGGTCTCGTCAGTGACGACTACTCCGAGCGCCTGACCGCAGCGACAGGGATCGGGTACCCGCGTGACGGCCACCTCGCCGACATGGATCCCGGCTTCTACTCCGCCGACTACCTCCGTGCCTGGATCCGCCACGCGCAGCTGCGCTCGTACCTGATGGGTGAGATCGGCGAGGACTGGTGGCGAAGCCCGCAGACGGGCGAGCTCCTGCGCGCACTCTTCGCCGAGGGTACGAAGCCGTCGAGCGAGGAGATCGCGAAGAGGCTCGGCTTCGACCCCAACGACACCGCACCCCTGATCCAGGAGCTCACTGCCTAGATTGCGCGACGTCGCGTACGACCACTTCTACGGGTACGACGAGCTGACCGCCACGCTCCGCGAATGGGCGGAGGAGGCTCCGAAGCTCTGCAGCGTGGAATCGATCGGCACCTCCTACGAGGGGCGCGAGATCTGGCTGGTCACGGTCACCAACACCGAGACCGGCGAGCACGCTGACAAGCCCGGCTTCCTGATCGAGGCCAACATCCACTCGATGGAGTGGACCGGGTGCACGGCCGCGCTCCACCTCATCCACAAGCTCCTCACGGAGCACGGTGAAGACCCCACGGTGACGCGCGCCCTCGATACGAGGGTCTTCTACGTCATCCCGCGCCTGAACCCGGACGGCGCCGAGCGCGGCCTGAAGGATCGGCGCTTCATCCGGTCGAGCGTCCGCCCGTACCCGCGCGAGGAACAGGACGACGGCCTGCGCGTCGAGGACATCGACGGTGACGGGCGCGTGCTCGACATGCGGATCGAGGACCGAAACGGCGCGTGGCGCCGCCATCCCGATGAGACGAAGCTCCTCGTCCGGCGAGACCCTGTCGACAATCCCGACGACGACGGGCCGTTCTACCGCCTGCTGGCGGAGGGGCGCGTCGAGAACTACGACGGCGTCACCATCAAGACCCCGCCTCCGCTCGAAGGGCTCGATCTGAACCGCAACTTCCCTGCCGAGTGGGCTCCGGAGCACGAACAGCGCGGCGCCGGGCCGTACCCGACGTCCGAGCCGGAGGTTCGGGCGATGGTGCAGGCGGTCGTCGAGCGACCGAACATCACGGGGCACATCGCGTACCACACCTTCAGCGGCGTGCACCTGCGTCCGTACGCCGGACGCCCTGACGACGACCTACCGACGCAGGATCTGCGCGCGTACAAGATCATCGGCGAGCGCGGCACCGAGCTCACCGGATATCCGGCGGTATCGGTCTTCCACGACTTCAAGTACGACCCGAAGCAGACGATCAAGGGCGGCGCGCACGACTGGATGTACGACCACCTCGGCGTCTTCTCGTGGACGACAGAGTTCTGGAGCCCACAGCGGCAAGCGGGCATTTCCGACTACCACTTCACCGACTGGATCCGCGAGCATCCGATCGAGGATGACCTCGCCCTCGTGAAGTGGGCGAAGGAGAACTACCCCGAGGCGTACGTCGACTGGTACGAGTTCGATCATCCGGAGCTCGGCAAGGTCGAGCTCGGCGGCTGGGACATCGTCAACTACTGGTTCAACGTCCCCTTCGACCTGCTGGAGGAGGAGGTCGCGCCGCACAGCGACTGGGCGCTGTACCACCTCCTCGTCTCGCCGCTGCTCGAGCTTCGCTCGCTCGACGTCGAGAAGCTGGGGGAGGAGTCGTTTCTCGTGCGCCTCGTGGTGCAGAACTCTGGCTGGCTGCCGACGAGCGTCACACAGAAGGCGGTCGAACGGAAGAGCGTGCTCGGTCTCGAGGTCGAGCTCGACCTACCGGAGGGCGCCCGTCTCGTCGGCGGCGAGGTGAAGACGGATGTCGGTCAGCTCAGGGGTCGCGTCGACAAGCGCTCCACGACGTGGTGGGCGAACGACGAGTCGACGAGCGATCTCGGGAAGCTCGAATGGGTGATCGAGGCGCCGAGCGGGACGGAGATCGGCATCGAAGCGCGCCATCCGCGCGCCGGCACGCTCAGGCGTCGTGTGACGCTGGAATGACGTGCGAGGAGCCCGAGTCCTGCGAGGGCTGCTCGTGCTCTTGGCTCGGCTCCGCCTCGGAGGCCCGGGTCGAGTTCCCGATCTCGGCCTGAATGCGCTCGGCCTCGGTCCTGTTCCAGGCGAAATACGGTAGATCGGTCACGGCTCCACTTTGTACCGCGCTTCGCGCGGCGCACATGACCCATTCGAGTCTTTTCGGTGCCCCAATCGGGTGATCCGAGCGCCGGACTAACCGAAGCGGTCATGGAATTAGCCCGAAGGCTGTTTCGGGCGCGGTTTCACAGCGGCACGCTGGCCGACTCATGTTCAGGAAGCGAACCCTGCTCATCGTCGCCGCGGCCGCGGCCGCTCTCGTCTTCGCCGTCAACGCTCAGGCGTCGTCGAAGCAGCTCTGGTACAGCCCGCGCGTCGACCAGATCGGGAGCACCATCGCCGGCAAGAGCGTCCAGGTCCTCGGGGAGGACGACTGGAACGAGTGGGCATCATTCCTTCCCGGCGACGACCCGCGTGCGGTGCTCGGGTTTACCTATCCGTTGGTCGACTCCTCATCGGTGCTCTACCGGAAGGTCTTCATCAACCCCGATCTCTGGCCGACGCTCTCCAAAGCTGCCGGCAACGGCGCCGAGGGCTCCGGGTCGAGTAGGTACACGACCGCGGTGGCGATCATGTCCCTGACACACGAGGCGTATCACCAGCGGCTGACCTCCCTGGACGAGAGCCGCGTCAACGCCTGCGCCCTCAAGGCGTTCCCGGATGTGTTGGCCCGCGAGTTCGGCGTGCAGCCGAACGTCACCGCCAGGCGAAGCGTGCCGTCGAAGGTGCGCGTCCGGTACCGGGTGCGGTACCACCACCGATGGGTCTACCGCTATCGGTGGAAGACGGTGTTCCGCAGCGTCACGAGCACAGCACCGAACCCCGCCTACCAGGAGTACCTGGCCGACGCCCAGGACTTCTACAGCCACCAGCCGCCCCCTTACAACGCGGGAACATGCTGGTAGGTCCTCGGCTGCGGTCTGCTTCGCCTAGCACCCCGGGCCGGCACCGCTAAGCTTCGGCGAGCGCGATGAGGCTCGCGCCTAACCGCTCTTCATAGGGCTGATGGCCTCTACCGAACGTCAACAGCGACGCGAAGTAGGAGGTCACCGTGAGCCCAGTCCAGCTAGCCGCCGTTCTCGCCGCCATCATCCTTGTCGCCTCGATGCTGTCGGTCGAGCTCGGCGTCACCGTGGCGCTGCTCGAGCTGACGCTCGGCGTAGTCGCGGGGAATGCGTTCCACCTGCAGTCTCAGGAGTGGCTTGACTTCGTTGCGACGTTCGCGTCGATCGTCCTGACCTTCCTCGCGGGGATGGAGGTTGATCCCGCGTACATGCGCCGCAGGCTCGGCGCATCGCTCGGGATCGGCGTCGTCTCGTTCGTCGGGCCCTTCGTCGCCACGTCGGCCGTCGCATACGTCCTTCTCGACTGGAGCACCCGCGCGTCGCTGATCGCCGGGACTGCGCTGTCGACGACGTCGCTTGCCGTCGTCTACGCGGTCCTCGTCGAGCGCGGCCTTACGGACACGGGCGTCGGCAAGCTGCTGATGAGCGCCACGTTTGTCACCGACCTCTGTACCGCGCTCGCGCTCTCGGCGATCTTCATCAAACCGAACGTTTGGTTTCCCGTCTTCCTCGTTGTCTCTGTCGCGCTGATCGTCGCGCTTCCGCGCGTGGCGCCGTGGTTCTTCGGCCGCTACGGCGATCGCGTGATCGAGCCCGAGATCAAGCTCGTCTTCCTCTGCCTCTTCGTGCTGATGGTCTTCGCCGACGCATCGAACGGCCACGCCGTCCTGCCGGCGTTCGTCCTCGGCCTCGTGATGAGCCGCCACTCCCGGGAGCACGGTGAGGAGCAAAAGCGGATGCGGGTCGTCGCCTTCGCCTTCTTGACCCCGTTCTTCTTCGTGAAGGGCGGCATGAACGTCTCGCTAGGCGCGGTCGTGTCGAACCTCGGCCTGCTTGGCGTCCTGCTCGCGGCGAAGATGCTTCCGAAGGTCGGCTTCATCTATCCCCTCGCTCGCCGCGCCGACCGCACGCACGGCACGTTCACGACACTGCTGATGAGCACGGGCCTCACCTTCGGCACGATCAGCTCGCTCTACGGGCTCAACGCCGGGATCATCGACAAGACCCAGTTCTCGCTCCTCGTCACGGTCGTGTTTCTCTCCGCGGTTGTGCCGACCGCGATCGCGGAGCGCTGGTTCCTTCCCGACGCCGAGCGTGAGCGCGGCGTCGACCGACGCCTCGCCTACGTGCAGAGCGAGGAGTACGTCTGACCGCTATCGAAGAGGCGGCACGCGGACTCTCGCCAAGTAGCGGGTGTAGTCACCTACGTGACCCGCGAGCACTGCGGGCGTAACCGATCCAAAGCGCAAGGCGTTAAGAGTCGGGAAGCCCGGCTGGGGCACGGAGAGAGGGGGCCGGAGCGCCGGCCGGGTCGCTTCCCATCGGCACGGAGCTTTCTAGCATTCGATCTAACCTCCGAGGCGGAGCCGTCGCAAGTCTTCGTCGTCACGACGGTCTACTGACAGAAGGTGCCTTTCCGCTGGGAGACGGGAAGTGGTGGAGACAGGGTTAGGACCCCTATCCGGATCGCCAAAACGGAGAAGCTGCGGGGGCAAGGACTCTGTTTGCCACCACGTTGCTCTCTACGAAATGTGTTAGCCAGCGAGAAATAAGAAGGCGGGGGTTTTACTTACTGCGGGGCAAGGACTCGAACCTTGACTACCTGATCCAGAGTCAGGCGTCCTACCATTAGACGACCCCGCAACGGGCGGCCCGAATTGTAGCCCGACGATGTCCGGTTCTCTTCTCGGCGCTCACGCGGGGAGCTGTCTTCCTGCCGTCCGCCGCTAGACTGAATCGTCTTGGGCCCATTCGTCTAGCGGCCTAGGACACCGCCCTCTCACGGCGGCGGCACGGGTTCGAATCCCGTATGGGCCTCTTCGGCGCGCCCCGCTTCGGCGGGGCGTCTGCGTTCTCGCCTCGTGCGCTCTTGATTGACTAGGCAGGAAGCGGGGGAGGTGACGCACCATCGACCGGTCGCTCCAGCTTCCACGACGCGACGTTCCGCTTCGTGCGCCGCGTCGACACGTCCTGACGCTCGGCCGCGCGTCGCGGCCGCGCGTCGTCGTGCCGGCGCTCGTGCTCGCGGCCGCTGGGTTTGCCGGCTACTACGCCGCCCGCTCCGTGAACTGGGCCGTGATGACGGACGAGCTCCAGGTTGCACGCCTCGCGACCAGCATCGCCGAGACGCTCTCGCCTGTGCCGCAGATCCACGGCGTCTACTACGGTGCGCTCAGCCAGCTGTATCCACTCCTGCTCGCGCCGTTCTTCGGCGTATTCGACGCGCCGACCGCCGTGCGTGCCGGCCATCTCCTGAACGCCCTGCTCTTGCCGAGCGCCGCTGTTCCGGCGTTCCTCCTCGCGCGGTCGGTGAGCGAGTCACCCGCGGCTGGATACGCCGCTGCCGCATTGACCGTGTTCACGCCGTGGCTCGTGCTGACCTCGACGCTGCTCACGGAGAACGCCGCGTATCCGGCATTCGTGTGGGCGGTCTACCTCTGTCACCGTGCGCTCACCCGTCCCTCGCCGAGTGCGGACGCGTTGGCCCTCGCCGGTCTCGTGCTCGCGTTTCTCGCACGAACACAGTTCGTCGTGCTCGCGGTGGCGTTCCCGCTCGTGGTGGTGTGCCACGAAGCGGGATTCGCGGCCGTCATGGCGCGCGGGCGGCGTCGTGACGCGGTTGTGACGGGCGTGCGCAGGGCCGTGGCCTCGCACCCGCTCATCGCCGTCGCCTACGCAGTCGCCGCCGCGGCGGCCGGGACACTCGCGATCGCCGGCTCAGTCGCGACGCTCGTCGGGAACTACAGCGTCTCCTTCGACCGTGGGCTCTTCCCGGACGGGATCTGGACCTCGGCCGCAGCACACCTCGACCATGTCGTCGTCGGGGTCGGCATCTTGCCGTTCATCCTGTCGCTCGCGTGGGCACTGCTGGCGATCTTCCGGGTCGAGCGGAAGGAGGCGCACGCATTCGCCGTGCTGTTCCTGATCCTGGTCCCGCTCTTGACGATCGAGGTGGCCTCGTTCGACCTGCGGTTTACGCTCGGAGGCTTCGTCCAGGATCGCTACCTCTTCTACCTCGCTCCGCTCTTCGCAGTTGGATGCTGTGCGATGCTCGTCCAGCGGACGCGGACCGTCGCCCGGAGTGCGCTAGTCCTGGCCATCGGGCTTCTCTTTGCTTGGCTTGTCGCCTACGCCGGCTACGGCGAGGCCAAGGTTCTCTTCTGGGCGGCTCCGGCGGCAGCGTTTCATCCGGCGCTCGAGGACGCGGCCGGTTGGGTGTCCCTGTCGCCGGTATCGCTCCTTCGCTGCGCGACCGCCGTCCTGGTGATCTTCCTGGTCGCGCTCTTCGTTCGGGCACCGCGCGCCGCCCTGTGGATGACGGTGGCCGTCGCCGCCTTCGGCGCCTTCGAGGCGGCTTACGTCTTCCATCGCTACTCGAATCCGGTGCTCACGAGGGAGAGCACGCCGGTCGGCTTCGATTCCGATTGGATCGACCAGGCAGTAGCGGGCCGACATCGGGTGGCACTCGTTCCGAGTCCGCACGATGCGCCCACCTCGTGGTGGGACGCCGAGTACTGGAACAAGAAGGTGACCGGCTTGCTTCGCGTCGACGGCGGGCGCACCTTCTCCCCGTTCCCGACGGAAAACGTCTCGGTGGACTACGCGCACGGGGTGCTACGAGGGCCGCAGCCGAGCGAATTCCTCCTCGTATCGCCGAGGGAGACGCGCTTCGAGCTCCGGGCGAGGACCCTGGTCGATGCGAAGACCCTGCAGCTCCTGCAAACGCCGCGGCCATACCGGCTCACGTGGGCGACTCGAGGACTCACGCCGGACGGGTGGAAGCTCGCGGGCACGCCGCTGAAGCTGCGTCTCTACGGAAGTCCTGCCGGCGGGAGCCGCACCGTCATCCTGACGTTGAGCTCGTCGAGCCATGCCGCGCTTCCGCTGACGTTCACGTTCGAGACGCACTCGGCGACCCGCCGCGGTAGCGTCGACCCCGGCGGCGCGCGCCCGCCGATCTCGCTGCCGATGTGTGTCCCAACACACGGACATGCGGACGCGACCCTGCGGGCGACAGGCGCGGTGCGCATCCCGGACGGCCGGCTCGTTTCCGTGCATGTCGAGCGCATCGAGGTGAAGCCGCGGCCGGGCGGCTGCGCTCGTTAGGTCTCGAGCCGGTAGATCGGTACGAGGCGCTTCTCGGCCTCGGTGTCTATGTGCGCCACGACCTCGACATACGGCTCGAGGCCCGAGCCTTGCAATTTCGCTTTCAAGAGGCTGTCGACCTGGTAGATCCCAGACGAGTTGTTCATCGTGATCTCGATCAGGACAGGGCGCTCGGCCCCGTCCTTGATCGCCACGTCCTCGATTGCCGCCGCGCTGAGGGAATGGATCGAGATCGATCCGCGCTCGAACGGAATGCGAGAGCGGCCCTGCTCCATGTCGAGCGCATCGGCGACGCGGACGATTCCTGCCTCGAGCGTCAACGGCTTCCCGTAGTCGCGGTGGCTCGTGATCGCCTGGAGCACCTCGGAGACGATCACCGTGAGGTCAGGCTCCTCGTAGAGGCCGTCAAGCAGCTCGCGGAGCTTCGGCTCCGCCAGGAAGAGGCTGAAGTCCTCGTGGCCCTCGCGGTGCACCGACATCCCGACGCAGTGGGTGAGGGCGGCGAGCAGGACCGTCACCTCCGAGTCGTCGTTCTCGTAGCCGTAGTCACGGACGAGTGACGGCTCGACGCGGTGCTTCGTCAGCTGCCGCAGGAGCTTGAGGGCGATGTTGCTGACGATCTGGATGTGCACCCACGAGTGGTCGTTGATCTGCAGGCGTGCGACCGCGTTCACGTTTGCGACGTGCCACCACCCCTTGAGCTGCGTGTCGGCGTTGACGCGCTCGAGGATGCGCCGCAGCTTCCGGTTCCCGCGTACCGGGACGTTGATCCTCATCTGCTCGACGGCCTCCGATGGGGTGAGACGCGTCTCGCGCTCGGCTTCCGCCGAGGCAGGTTGCTCGATCCGCTGTTCGGTCTCCCTGTCGAGTGCCACGGTCAGGCCGCTGGAGGCTCCGCCGCGGGTTCCGCGACGACCGAGAGTCGGGCGAGGCGGAAGTACATGACCGCGCCGACGGCTGCGATGAACGGCGTGGTCACGCTGTGGGCCACGATGCCTCCGATCCAGGTGGCCAGGAAGTTCGGTAGCGGTTCGAAGGCGGCCCTGAGGATCGCCTGTGCGATCGCGTAGAGAAGGAAAGCCACGACGAGGCAGCCGAAGACCGTCCAGCCGTAGCCGCGCGTGAGTTGCCACG
>JBKPDB010000106.1:0-5351 GCA_046727655.1 Actinomycetota bacterium | reverse complement strand
GCCGGCTCGCGCTTCAGCCTCGGGCGGCTCGCGATGTTGACGGCGATCGCCGGAGGCCCGGCAATTCTCGGCGCATGGCTCGGCGGCTTTGCGTCTTCCGATCTGCTCGCCGTCCTGTTCTTCGCAGCGGCAGCCGGCGCCGCGCTCGAGGTCGTGGTCGAGGTCGGCCGCTACGTCGCGCGCCGCGTCACCGGAGGCCTTCGTTCCGGCTGGGTCCTCGGGGGGTTCCTCGCCGGGATCGCTGCGATGTACGTGACGGGCCTGTTCGCAGCCTAAGCCGCGACGGTTCCGAGCAGCGCGTGGTCGACCTCCTGCAGGGTCGCCTCGTCGAGCTCGATCCCCGATGCGGCCGCGTTTTCCTCCACCTGCTCCGGTCGGCTCGCGCCGATGATCGCGGAGGCGACGTTCGGCTCCCGGAGCACCCAGGCGAGGGCCAGCTGCGCCATCGTGATGCCGAGCCGGTCGGCGATCGGGCGAATGCGTTGCACCGCTTCGAGCACGTCGTCGTCACGGAGGCGCTCCATCGACCAGCCCATCTCGCGCGACGTGGCGCGCGAGCCCTCAGGCGGTGCTTCACGGGGCTTGTACTTCCCGGTGAGCGTTCCCTGTGCGAGCGGCGACCAGACGATCTGCGAGATCCCGTTCTGCGCGCAGAGGTCGAAGATCTCGCGTTCGGGCTCGCGCCAGAGCAGCGAGTACTGCGGCTGGCTCGAGACGAACTTCTCGACTCCGGGGAGCTCGAGCGCTGCGCGGATCCGGTCCGCCGGCCACTCGCTGAAGCCGAGATAACGCGCCTTCCCCTGCCGTACGACCTCCGTCAACGCCTCCATCGTCTCGTCGAGCGGCGTGTCCCAGTCGTAGCGGTGGCACTGGTAGAGGTCGACGTAGTCGGTTCGAAGACGCGCGAGCGACGCATCAATCTGCTTGAACACCTGCTCGCGTGAGAGGCCGCGATCCCCGTTCATCGGGAAGTAGAGCTTCGTGGCGAGGATGTACGACTCCCGCGACCGGCCGGCGAGCACTTGGCCGAGGAACTCTTCCGCACCGCCTCGCGCGTACACGTTTGCGGTGTCGAGGAAGTTGATCCCGACCTCGAACGCTTTGGCGACGCACGCCTCACCCTGCGCCGCCGGGACGCCGCCGCCGTACGTCAGCCAGGACCCGAGGCTGATCTCCGAAACGTCGAGGTCGCTCGACCCAAGGCGGCGGTAACGCATCACGACTGTTTACCATCCGCGCCCGTGCGTACACGTCGTCTCGGAAGCGAAGGCCCGGAGGTCTCCGTCGTGGGGCTCGGCTGCAACAACTTCGGCGGGCGCGTCGATCTCGCGGGCACCCGCGCCGTCGTCGACGCTGCGCTCGACGCCGGCGTGACGCTGTTCGACACGGCCGATATCTACGGAAATCAGGGCGGCAGCGAGCGGTTCCTCGGGGAGGTGCTGGAGGGCCGTCGCGATCGCGTGTTGCTGGCGACGAAGTTCGGCGGCGACATGGGTGACGGCACAGAGGCGCGCGGCTCGCGGGAGTACATCCGGAAGGCGATCGACGGGTCGCTCGAGCGCCTTCGCACCGACTACGTCGACCTCTACCAGTACCACCATCCGGACGGCGTGACGGCGTTAGAGGAGACGTTCGGCGCCCTCGACGAGCTGGTGCGCAAAGGGAAGGTTCGGCATGTCGGCCACTCCAACCTCGAGGCGGCGCAAATCGAGGAGGTCGATGCGCTTGCGCGCGAGCACGGCTGGGCGAGGCCGGTCAGTGCGCAGAACCGGTACTCGCTCCTCCGCCGCGAGGCGGAGGAGGAGCTGCTGCCCGTCTGCGAGCGGCTCGGTCTCGGCTTTCTGCCGTACTTCCCTTTGGCGAGCGGGCTGCTGACGGGGAAGTACCGGCGCGGCGAGGAGCGTCCTCAGGGCACGCGCTTGTCGGGCCGCGACGAGGTGTTCACGGAGGAGACGTTCGACCAGCTCGAGGCGGTAGAGGCGTATGCGGCCGAGCAGGGCGTGTCGATGCTCCAGGTCGCGATTGGTGGTCTGCTTGCGCAACCGGCGGTCTCGTCGGTGATCGCGGGCGCGACGAATCCGGAGCAGGTGCGCGCAAACGTTGCCGCGGCCGCGTGGGAGCCGACCCCAGCAGACGTCGCGGCCGTCGACTCTCTTCGTTAGCCGCGCCGCTGTCCCCGCGAGCCACCTCCGGTGACTGGCACCGGACACGTCCGCTGAAAAAACGCCGCGCCTGCAGGGAAAACCGCCGCCGCGTCACACTCTTGTGACACTTTCGTGACCCTTTCGTATCGGTGCCTGTCACCGAACCACGCCTTGGCGAAGAAAGACGCTGCAAATCGGGGTTTTTGCGGTCGCGTGCGGGACACGTCCTTCTTTGCACCGGACATGGCTCGCGACGGTGGATGCGGCCGCGCACGCTCGTCTCGGCAGAATCGGGCGCGATGAGGACGACGAATGCGCGACGCGACGTGCCCGCGGCTGTGATCGACGTCGGCTGGGTGAACGGGCTTGCCGCGATCCGCTCGCTCGGGCGCGCGGGGGTTCGCGTTCTCGCCGTCGACCATCGCCCGAGCGCGCTCGGCTTTCGGTCGCGCTACGCCGAGCGCTTCGTTTGCCCCGACCCGCACGCAGACGAGGAACGCTTCATCGGCTTCATCCGCGCGCTGGGGCGGATGGTCGTCTTCCCGACGCACGACGAGGCGCTCAACTCGATCGCGCGGCACTTGACCGACCTGGACGTGCTCGCTCCCTTTCCCGCCTGGGACGTGCTCGAGCAAGTGCAGAGCAAGCGCGGGCAGCTCGAGCACGCGGTCTCTGCGGGCGTCGACGTGCCGGAAACTCGATATCCCGGCTCCGCCGCGGAAGCCCGGGCGGCCGCACAGGAGCTCCGCGTGCCCGTGCTCGTCAAGCCTGAGCGCCCGATCGGGTTCAAGCAGCGCTTCCGCCGCCAGGCGTTCCGCTGTGAGTCGCTCGCTGAGGTCGAGGACGCCTACGCCCAGGCGGAGGAGTTCGGCGCGATGGTGCAGGAGCTCGTCCCCGGCGGGGACGATGCGCTCTTCACCGTCGGGAGCTACATCTCGCTTGACGGCCGTCCGCTCGGCGTCTTCTCGGGACGAAAGCTCCGGCAGACGCCGCGCGGCATCGGCACGTGCCGCGTCGGTGAGGCCGTCTGGGTACAGGAGGCCGTCGACGCGGCGCTCGCGCTCCTACGCGAGCTCGGCTACTTCGGCCTGTCCCAGGTCGAGTTCAAGCGCGACCCCCGCGACGGGCGCTTCAAGCTGATGGAGATAAACCCGCGCCTGTGGCAATGGCACGGGCTCGCGTCCGCCTGCGGTGTCGATCTCCCACCCATTGCCTACGCCGACCTCACCGGCGCCGCGCCTCAGGCGGCCGAGATGAACGGAGGCGGCAAGCGCTGGGCGATCACGCTCCTCGCCGGCGAGGGGCCCGCACCGCAACGGCCGCCGTACGTCGACGCGGTCTTCGCATGCGACGACCCGAAGCCGGGCCTCGTTCATCTCTCGCGCATCGTCCGCCACGCGCTGCCGTGATCCCCGCCGCGGTCGAGCGGCGGGCGCGCTGGGTGCTCGACTCGATCGGCGCGACCGACGTCGGCTTCGGCGACGACGTCCCTTACGACGAGCAGGCGTGGCAGCAGGTCGAGCTTGGCGAGCGTCCCGCCGGCGACGAGCTCGCCGACGCGTTCTTCCACCTCGCGCGCGTCGAGGAGCGGAACGGCCCTCGCGACGAGCACGGGCGCTTTCGGGCCGAGTGGTCGTGCCTCGACCCGCTCGACCCGCCGCTCGAACGCCTGCGGCTGAAGCTCGGAGTCGGGGCACCGCGATTCACCGTCGCGCTCACGCACGACGTCGACTCGCCGTGGCGCTGGACGCCCATCGGTCTTCGCGGCGCGGCGGCGCGGCTCAAGAGCGATGTCCGTCACGGCCGCTTGGGGCCGGCCGTCCGCGAGGCCACCGGCCTCGCCGCCGCCCCGCTCCACCGCCTGCGCGGCACCGATCCGAACTGGCGGTTCGAGGAGATCGTCGCGGAGGAACGCCGCCGGGGCGCGACCGGCTCGACGTTCTACATTCTCGCCGGGCACCACGACTCACACGACGGCGCCGCTCCCGAAACGTACGACCGACTGCGGCCGCGCCTCGTCGAGACGCTGCGGGAGGCCGCGGCGGAGATCGGGCTGCACGGCAGCTACCGCGGGGCTAGCGACCCGGCTCTGCTGACGCAAGAAAAGACGACGCTCGAACAACTGACAGGGCCCGTCGAGGGCCACCGTTACCACTATCTCCGCGCCGACCCGCACATCAACCTCGCCCCGCTCGCAGACGCCGGCTTCGAGTACGACACGACGCTCGCCTTCCCTGACGCGGTCGGCTTCCGTGCCGGCATCGCACGGCCGTTCCGGCCCTGGGACTTCGCCCGCGACGCGCCCCTCGACCTCCTCGAGATCCCGCTCGCCGCCATGGATGCGACGCTTGCCGAGGAGCGGTACCTCGGGCTCTCGGCGAAACGCGCCGAGCCTCAGCTCACGCGACTGCTCGACTGGAGTGCGGAGCACGGAGCGATGTTCGCAATCCTCTGGCATCCGGATCGATTCGACCGGCTCACGTCGGCCGGCTGGGACCGCCTCTACTCGAAGCTGCTCGACGGCGTCCGTCAGCGCGGCGGCGTCTGCGTCTCGGCGGCCGAGCTCGCGTCGTCCCACTCGACCTGGTCGAAGTAACGCAGCGCCCTCCGCGTCGGCCGCACACGCGCGCCGAGGTCGGCCAGCTCCTCAGGCGAGATCTCCCCGAGCGCTTCCTTGACTCCGAGGTAGGGGAGGTTGAGGTCTTCCTGGTACACGATCGTCGAGATCCTCGGGTTGATCTCGATCACGAAATCGCCGACGAGCTGGATGTTGAAGAAGTGCTCGATGCCGAGCTCGCGCACGATCCGCCCGGCGACATCGAGCAGCTCGTCGTCGTTCAGCGTCTCGAAGTACATCGCGAGGCCCGCGCGCAACGACTCGCGGGTCTTCGGATGCGCGAAGAGGATCTCCCCGGAGCGCGCGATCCCGTCGATGGTGCGCTCAGGCCCCTGTGCGAGCTCCATCACGAGCAGATCGGGGCCGCCTTCCTCCGGCAGAAGCTGCTGCACGTCCGTCAACTGCATGGCGAGGTTCCCCGGCCGCTCCATGAGCAGCTGCTCCGCGCGGTCGACCGTCGGGTCGAGAACGCGGAACCCCCGCGAGCCCGAGCTGAACACCGGCTTGAAGCACACGGGACGCTCGGGATAGCCGAGCTGGCGTGCCGCAGCAGCCAGAGCCCGCCCGCCGTTCACCTTGCGCCACGCAGG
>JBKPDB010000105.1:0-2826 GCA_046727655.1 Actinomycetota bacterium | reverse complement strand
GACGCCGAGCGTCCTCCAGCGCCTCGTCGGTCAAAGCCGTCGACATCTCGTTCTCCCTTCCTGTCATTCGAATGCCGCACGCCCGTGGGGGGCCGGATCGGCTTGCTCGACCTGCAACCGCGGCAGCCAGGTGAGCCAGCGGGGCAGGTACCAGTTCCACTCGCCGAGGAGCTTCATCGCGCTGGGGAGGACGACCGAGCGGATGATCGTCGCGTCGATCAGGAGCGCGGCCGCGACGCCGAAGCCCATCTGTTGGAACATGATCAGCTCGCCGCTGGCGAAGCCGGCGAAGACGGCGACGATGATCAAGGCGGCGCCGGTGATGATCCGGGCGGTCGAGGCGACCCCGAAGGTGACTGCGCCGACCGTGTCGCCGGTCTCGTCGTAGCGTTCCCCGATCCGGCTGAGCAGGAAGACCTGGTAGTCCATCGAGAGCCCAAACAGCACCGAGAACAGGAAGAGCGGCACCCAGGCCTCGATCGTCTCCACCTGCTCGAAGCCGAACAGGCCGGCACCGACGCCGTGCTGGAAGACGAGCACGAGCAGCCCGTAGGCGGCGCCGACCGAGAGCAGGTTGAGCCCGACCGCCGTCCCGGCCACGACGAGCGAGCGGAAGACGACGGTCAGGAAGACGAGCGTCAGTGCGAGCACCAACGCGATCACCCACGGAGCAGGCCCGATCACGGAGTCGAAGTAGTCGATGTTCTCGGAGGTGGTGCCGCCGACGAGCACCTCGGCCTCGGTGTTCTCGAACGTCGTCGCCACGATCGTCGAGCGGAGGTCGCGAACGGCGGAGACGGCATCGTCGCCGGAGGGGTCGCCCCGGACGGGAACCGAGAGGAGGGCGACCCGGCCGCCCACCGAGTGTTCGATCTCGCCGCGGCCGAAGCGCGGGTCCGCGGCCAGTTGCGCGCGCAGCCGGCTCAACGCCCGCTGGACGGCGGGCTGCGTCGCGCCCTCGGTGACGACGATCTCGACCGGGTCGGAGGTCGCGCTCGGGAAGTCGCGCTGGAGCGCGGCGAAGCCTTGCTTCGACGCGAACCGGTCGGGTAGCGCGGTCGCGCCGCTCGTGCCGATGTGCATCCCGAAGATCGGCGAGGCGAGCGCGAGCAGCAGCGCGACCGAGAGCGCGAGGCTCAGCCCCGGCCGGCGCAGCACGGCGCGCACGATCGCACCCCAGAAGCGGCCTTCCGGGTTGGCGGCCTCGAGCGAGCGCCTCCCGATCACGGGAATCCGCAGCGCGTCGACCTGGTCGCTGAGCAGCGCGAGCAGGGCTGGCAGCAGCGTGACCGAGGCGACCACCGAGACGATCCCAACCACGATCGCCCCGACGGCGAGGCTGCGCATGATCGAGCTCGGCACGATCAGCATCCCGAACATCGCGATCACGAACGTCGTCCCGCTGAACACCACCGCCCGGTTCGCGGTCGTCGCGGAGGCGGCGATCGCATCTAACTTGTCCCAGCCACGGGCTCGTTCCTCGCGGAAGCGCGAGACGACAAAGAGCGAGTAGTCGATCGCGAGGGCCAGCCCCATCCCGGTGAGCATGTTGATCACGAACACCGAGAGGCTGAACGCGTGCGCCAGCACCGCCACCAGTCCGAGCGCAACGGCGATCGAGGGCAATGTGATCAAAAGGGGGATCAGGCCGGCCACAACGGCGCCGAAGACGAGCAGCAGGATGATCAAGGCGGTCGGGAGGCCAACGCGCAACTCGCCGTGCTGCAGATCACTCTGCGAGAGCTCGTTGAAGTCGCGATCGAGCGTCTTCTGGCCCGTGATCGACACGGCGAAGAGCGGGCTCACGTCCGCCCGCTCGACGGCGCCGACGATGTCGTCGATGCCGTCGTCCGAGGCGGCCGCGAACTGCACCATCGTCGCGTGAAGGTCATCGCTGACGAGCGACCGATCACGTGCAGAGACGTAGCTGCGGACGCTTTCCACGCCCTCCGTCTGGCGCACCTGGGAGTCGAGCGTGCGCACGAGTGCCCGGAACCGCGGCGCGTCGACCGTGTATCGCGACGAGCGCACGACCACGATGTCCGTCACCGCGCTCCTTACGGTCGGTGGAAAGGCCCGATCGAGTGCAGCCTCCGCGCGCTGCGACTGCGGGTTGTTGGTCGGATTGCCTTCCGTCGTCAGCGCGCCACCAAGGAGCGCGCCGATCGCAAACACCCCGAGAACGACTAGAACACACCACGCTGCGATCGTCCGCCACGGGTGCCGAGCGCTCATCATCGCGAGCGTTCGCGTCGAGAGCTTCACTAACCATCGCCTCCCATGTCTTCCGCTAGCGAGGCTAGGAGCAGTGGGCCGTTGCTCGCAAGCCGCGGTCTGGGGGTCTTCGTCTGATCCCTAGTGTTGGGGACCCCGTGGCGATCGGCCGTCTTCACGCCCAGCGGCGGTCCAGCAGCAAGCGGGTAAGCGCGACGCGCGAGTCGACGCCGAGCTTGCGGTAGATGCGCTTCACGTACTGGCTCACCGTGTGGCGGCTCAGATGCAGCCGCTCGGCGATCTCACGATCGGCGAGCCCATTCACGACAAGCGCCGCGACCTCACGCTCGCGGGCTGTCAATGGGAGCAGTGGCCCGGCGGCTCTCCCGGCGGCGGCCTCACGGTCGAACTCGAGCACCGTGAGCAGCGCCCTGCCTTCGCGCGGCAGCCGGCTCGAATACCCGTGCAAGTGGCCTCGACCCCCGTCGACGAACTCGACGTCGACGTGACGGGAGAAACCGACACGCATCTCACCGGGCGGCGCGATCAGCCCGTACAGCCGTTCCTCCCCTCCCTTGACTTGCGCCAACAACCGCCGCGCCGCATCGTTCA
>JBKPDB010000104.1:0-5875 GCA_046727655.1 Actinomycetota bacterium | reverse complement strand
AGGCGGTAGAGGGGTTGCGGGACGCGAAACTGACCGTGCGGACCGCGATCTGCGTGGTCGACAGAGAGGAGGGCGGAGCAGACGCACTTGCCCGCAAAGGCGTCCGCCTCCGGCCGATCTTTCGCGCCGCAGAGGTACTGGCCGCGCGGAAAATACCCGCAAAACCGCATGGTTGAGCCAGTCCGATGCCGCTGTTAGGGTTTTTGCCCGTGGTCTGAACCCGTCGACAGGAGGAGAGGGACTTGACGAAACAGGAATTCGTAAACGAGGTGGCCAATAAGGCAGGCCTCTCGAGCCGGGATGCTGCGAAGGCTGTCGACGCATTCCTGGACTCGATCACCGACACGCTCAAGAGCGGCGGCGAGGTCTCGTTCACCGGATTCGGGAAGTTCACGACCCAGCACCGCAAGGAGCGGCAGGGCGTGAACCCGAGGAATCCGTCCGAAAAGGTGACCATTCCGGCAGCCACGGTGCCGAAGTTCTCGGCGGGGAGCCAGCTCAAGCAGGCAGTCAAGGGCGCCTAGCCCGAGCCCTCTCCTTCAGCAGAGTCGCGAGGGCCGCGCCGAGCGGCCCTCGTCTTTACCGCCCAGTAGTCTCACCCTCAGTGGCCGCTGTCGCGACGACGAACTTCGCCGACCGCCTCGCCGATGCGATCGAGCGCAAGCGCTCGCAGCTCGTCGTCGGCCTCGATCCCCGCCCTCATCTGCTCCCCGTCGAGCTGAGGGGCGAGGCCCAGGCCGGGCGAGCCGAGTCGGCTGAGGCCTGCGCTCGCTTCTGCCACGGACTCGTGGACGCGGTCGCGCCGTACGTCGTGGCAGTGAAGCCGCAGATCGCGTTCTTCGAGGCTCTCGGCTCCGAGGGAGTGCGCGTCTTCGAGGAGCTCTGCGCCTACACGCGTGCGGCCGGGCTGCAGGTGATCGTCGACGCGAAGCGGGGCGACATCGGTTCGACGGCGCGGGCGTACGCGAGCGCATACCTCGAGCCTGCGAACGGAGGCAGCCCGCTGGCGGACGCCTTGACCGTCAATCCGTATCTCGGCCGTGACTCGGTCGATCCATACCTCGCCGCCTGCCGGCGGGAGGGCGCCGGGATCTTCTGCGTCGTCAAGACCTCGAACGTGGGCGGCGGCGAAGTGCAGGACCTGGCCCTCTCGGACGGCCGGCGCGTCTGGCAGCAAGTGGCCGAGCTGGTGGCCGAGTGGGGGTCCGATCTCGTCGGCGAACGCGGCCTCTCGTCCGTCGGCGCAGTGATCGGCGCGACGCACCCCCGCGCTGTGGGCGAGGCGCGCCGGCTCCTCCCGCGGTCGATCCTGCTGCTTCCCGGTGTCGGCGCCCAGGGCGCGACGCCTGCGGACGTCGCCCGCGCGTTCACGAGCGGCCCGGCGAGCGCGCTCGTCAGCGTGTCACGGAACGTCATCTACGCGTTCCGAGTCTCGGGCATGGACTGGCGGAGCGCCGCCGCGGCTGAGGCGTCGCGGTATGCCCGCGAAGTGTGGTCCGTCTCCGGCTGGTGAGCCGTGGACCCGCGAACGCGCCGGGAGCTGACGCGGTACGGCGCTCCGGCGGCGTTCCTCGCGGCGGTGACCATTGCCGTTCTCCTCGTCAAGGCGGGGATCAACTCCGATGACGGCGGGACGACGACCTCGAGCGTCCCGCGGACGACCGTCGCCGCGACGACGACGGCCCGCACGACGACGCGGCTAGTCCTGACGACCACGACTCCGACGAGCACGTCGGCGGCCGTCTACTACGAAGTGCAGAGCGGCGACACGCTCGGCTCCATTGCCGCCAGGTACGGGACGACAGTGGACGAGCTCCTCTCGCTGAATCCGGGTATCGACCCCGCCGCCCTGCGCGTCGGGCAGCAGATCCGGGTGGGGTAACGAGGGCGATAGCCTTCACGTCCGTGTTCCGGTGGAGTTGCGTCGCCGCGGCGGTTGCGGCGCTCGCGTTCGCGACGGGTGCGCAGGGCGGTGCACCGGGCGTCGCGGCACGTGCGTTTCTCGTCGAGAACCCCGCGAGCAGCGAGGTGCTCGCGCAGCATGGAGCCTGGTCGCGCGTGCCGATCGCGAGCATTACGAAGCTGATGACCGTGACCGTCGCGCTCGAACACGCGCAGTGGAACGACGTCGTTCGGGTCCAGACCGCTGCCGCCCGGGTGGGGGAGTCAACGGTCAACCTTCGCGCGGGTGAGCGGATCACCGTCGGCGATCTCGTCAAGGCGGCGCTGATCCAGAGTGCGAACGACGCCGCAGACGCCCTTGCGGACTACGTTGCCAAGGGGAACCAGGCTGCGTTCGTCGCGATGATGAATGCAAAGGCGAAGGAGCTCGGGCTCGACCGGACCCACTTCGCCCGGCCGGACGGCCTCGATGCGGCCGGGCACTACTCCACGGCGCGCGACGTGACGACGCTGGCCGTGGCGGCGATGCGCGTCCCTCAGATCCGCGCGACCGTCCGCATGCGGACCGGCACGATCGCCGGCGGCCGCCACCTGCACACGTGGAACGACCTGCTCGGTGTGTTCAGAGGTCTGTACGGAGTGAAGACCGGTCACACCGCCGCCGCGGGCTGGTGTGAGGTCGCGGCGGTGCGCCGCAACGGGGTCACCCTCTACGCAACAGTGCTCGGAAGCCCGACTCGCTCGCAGAGAAACGCCGACCTCGCGTCGTTGCTGCGCTGGGCGGTCTCCCGCTACCGGCCGGTGTGGCTCGTGCAGCCGGAGCGCGTCTACGGGCTCGCGAGCATCGGTTACGGGATGAAGGCGGTCCCATTGGTGGCGGCTCGGCCGCTTGCGCGTTCCGTCCGCGTCGACAGGCCGCTCGTGGAACGAGTGGTCGCGCCGTCGGCGATGGGACTCCCGGTGAAGCGCGGCGAGCGCATCGGCGAGATTCGCGTGTACTCCGGCAAGACGCTCATCGCACGCAGCCCGCTCGTCGCGGGACGCTCTGCGCACAAGCCGGGCTTCGGCGGACGACTCGGCTACTACGCTGGCAGGACGCTCGCTCACATCGGGGGGTGGTTCAGCTGATCGTCACCGTCACGCTCAACGCCGCGATCGACCGCACGCTCACCGTCCCGAACTTCCAGCTCGGGCAGCGCCACCGCGCGAGCCAGGGACTGACGCTCGCCGGCGGAAAGGGGATCAACGTTGCGCGTGCGCTGAAGCGGCTCGACGTGCCGGTTGTCGCGACCGGCCTCGCGGGCGGGCGGACGGGAACGAGGATCGTGGAGGAGCTGACGTCGGAGGCGATCCTCAACGACTTCGTCCGCATCGCCGACGAGTCGCGGACCTCGACCGCCGTCGTCGATCCCACTTCCGCGAAGTACACGGAGATCAACGAGTGGGGGCCGCACGTGTCGGAGGAGGAGCGCGCGATGCTCCTCGACAAGATCAGCTACCTCGCGCGCGGCGCCGACATGGTCGTCTTCGCAGGAACGCTGCCCCGCGGCGTCGAGGAGTCGTTCTACGCAAACGCGATTCGCGACCTCAACCGGCGCCACGTCCGGGCCGTGCTCGACTCGGAGGGGCAGCCGCTGCGGCTCGGGGTGGAGGCCGAGCCGTATCTGGTCACGCCCAATCAGAGGGAGGCGGAGGCACTCGTCGGCCAGGAGTTCAACGACGACGAGGACTACCTGATGGCCCTCGACCGCATTGCGGACATGGGCGCTCGGAACGTCCTCGTGACGGCGGAGGCGCGCAGCTTCGGGCTCTTCCGCGAAGACCGCAAGCGGCTGGTCTTCCGTGCGGACGCGCAGGAGCTCGAGCTCGTGTCGGCGGTCGGCTCGGGCGACGTCCTGCTTGCCGCGTTTCTGGCGGCGCGGGTGTCGGAGCGCTCGGTGGAGGACTCGCTTCGCCAGGCCGTCGCGGCCGGCGCGGCTTCCACGCTCGCGGTGGGTGCGGGGCGCTTCGAGCCGCGGGAGGCGTCGCGCCTGCTCGGATCGATCGAGGTGCGCGAACTCGAGCCCGTGACACGCTGACGTCAGGGTGTGGTGGTAGCGTGATGCGATGGGAGTCCAGCTAGAGCCGGGGCAGGTGGAGCGGCTCCTCGAGCTCGACCGGAAGTTCGGTCAGGAGGGGCTCACCTTCGACGACGTGCTGCTCGTCCCGGCGGAGTCGCGCGTCCTCCCGAACGACGTCTCGACGGCGACGCGGCTGACGCGCGGGATCACGATCGAGATTCCGATCGTGTCTGCGGCGATGGACACCGTTACGGAAGCGCGGCTCGCGATTGCGCTTGCACGCGAAGGCGGCATGGGCGTGATCCACCGCAACCTTTCGATCGAGGCGCAGGTTGCGGAGGTCGACAAGGTCAAGCGTTCGGAGTCCGGGATGATCGTCGAGCCGGTGACGCTGCCTCCGGACGCGCTCGTCTCCGACGCGCTCGAGCTGATGCGGACGTTCCACATCTCCGGCGTGCCGATCACGTCCGAGGACGGACTGTTGGTCGGCATCCTGACGAACCGCGACCTGCGGTTCGCTCCCGATGCGTCGCAGCCGGTGTCGGCATTGATGACCTCGCGCAACCTCGTGACGGCGCCGGTCGGGACGAGGCTGGCGGAGGCCGAAGCGATCCTGCACCGCCACAAGATCGAGAAGCTTCCGGTCGTCGATGCGGAGGGGCGTCTCAAGGGCCTCATCACGGTCAAGGACATCCAGAAGCGCATCCAGTTCCCGCAGGCGACGAAGGACGCGCGGGGCCGGTTGCGTGTAGGGGCCGCGGTCGGTGTCGGGCCCGACGCGCGGGAGCGTGCCGCCGCGCTCGTGGATGCCGGCGTGGACGTGCTGGTCGTAGATACGGCACATGGTCATTCGTCGGCGGTGCCTGAGATGGTGCGGCGGGTCAAGTCCGAACTCGACGTCGAGGTCATTGCGGGGAACGTTGCAACCGCGGAAGCGACGGAGGCGTTGATCGATGCGGGCGCCGACGCCGTGAAGGTCGGGGTCGGGCCCGGCGCCTCGTGTACAACCCGGGTCGTCGCAGGCGTCGGCGTGCCGCAGATCAGCGCTATCTACGAATGTGCACGCGTCGCGGCGAGACACAATGTCGCGTTGATCGGCGACGGCGGGTTCACATCGTCGGGTGACATCGCGAAAGCTATTGCTGCCGGTGCGGATTCCGTGATGACCGGGTCGATCCTCGCAGGCACCGACGAAGCTCCCGGCGAGGTGATCTTTCATCAGGGCGAGCGGTTCAAGGAATATCGCGGCATGGGCTCGCTCGGCGCTATGCGTGCGCGCGGATCGTCGCGCGACCGCTACTTCCAGGGTGACGTCGAGGACGTCGAGAAGCTCGTCCCCGAAGGCATCGAGGGCCGTGTTCCGTACAAGGGGCCGGTGGCGGGAATCCTCCACCAGCTCGTCGGCGGGCTTCGACAGGCGATGGGCTACTGCGGTGCCGCGACGATCGCGGAGATGAAGGCCGCGCGGTTCGTGCGCATCACCGCAGCAGGTCTACGCGAGAGCCATCCGCACGACGTGACGATCACGAAGGAAGCGCCGAATTACCGAAGGTAGAGCCGAGGTCCTGACACTTCCGGAGCGCGGGCCGGAGGAGCGGCCCGTGCTGGTCTTGGATCTCGGCGGCCAGTACGCGCAGCTGATCGCGCGCCGAGTCCGTGAGTGCCGCGTGTACTCGGAGCTCGTCGGTCACAACGTCACGGCCGAGCAGGCGCGGGCGCGCAACCCGCACGCGTTGATTCTGAGCGGCGGGCCTGCGTCGGTGTACGCGGACGGGGCGCCGCGGGTCGATGCCGGCCTCTTCGAGCTGGGAATTCCGGCGCTCGGGATCTGTTACGGCGCGCAGCTGATGGCGCTCGAGCTCGGCGGGAAGGTGGAGCGCACGGGCGTGTCGGAGTTCGGCAAGACCGGAATG
>JBKPDB010000103.1:0-20093 GCA_046727655.1 Actinomycetota bacterium | reverse complement strand
GCAGCGACTCCTCGGCTGGCAGCCGCGCCTGTCGAACCGCGAGGCGCTGATCGAGACCTACGACTGGTACCTCGCCAATCGGCGGCGCGTCGGCGCGGCCGGCGTCACGCATCGCGTGCCGTGGAACCAGCAGGCGCTCGGGCTCCTGAAGAGGCTGTCGTGATCGTCCTCTCGCAGGCCGAGGTGCGCGAGCTGCTCGACCTCGACGCGCTTGTCGAGGCATTGGCCGTGGCGCACAGGGACCTCAGCGAAGGCAAGGCGTCGATGCCCGCGCGGATCGCCGCCCTCGTACAGCAGCACGAGGGGTTGCTCGGCGCGATGCCGTCCTACCTGCCGTCGGCGGGGCTAGCGTGCAAGCTCGTGACACTCTTCCCGCACAACCGCGACCGCGAGACTCACCAGGCCGTGATCTGCGTGTTCGATCCGGACAACGGCACACCGCTCGCGTTGATGGACGGGACGTTCATCACCGCGACGCGCACGGCAGCGGGATCCGCGCTCGCGACGCGTTTGCTCGCCCGAGGCGACGCCCGCGTGCTGGCGCTGATCGGGACGGGCGTGCAGGCGCGCTCGCACGCGCGTGCACTTCGCCGCGTCCGAACGTTCGACGAGATCCGTGTCGCAGGACGTGATGCGGCGAGGGCCGACGCGCTCGCAGCGGAGCTCGGCCCGCCCGCGCGCGCCGTTCGGTCGTACGAGGAGGCGATCCGCGGCGCCGACGTGGTCGCCGCGACGACGCACGCTTCCGAGCCTGTCGTGCGGCGCGAGTGGCTCGGTCCGGGGACGCACGTGAACTCCGTCGGGTTGAACCCGTCCGGGCGTGAGGTCGACGACGACACGGTCGCCGACTCGCTTCTCGTTGTCGAGTCGCGGGCGTCTGCGCTCGCTCCGCCCCCCGCCGGCGCGCCCGAGCTCGCGGGTGTCGATCCAGCTCGGGTCCACGCGGAGCTGGGCGAGCTCGTGGCCGGAACGAGGCCGGGGCGAACCTCGCCGGACGAGATCACCCTGTATAAGTCAGTCGGCGTCGCAGTCCAGGACGCGGCAGCAGCTGCACTCGTGCTCGCAGCTGCGCATGAACGGTCGGCGGGGCAAGTGATCGAGCTGGAGGAATCGAGATGAGCAGCAGCAGCAACGACTTCAAGCCGGGGCTCGAGGGAGTCGTCGCGGTCGAGACGGAGATCATGGAGCCCGACCGCGAGGGCGGGATGCTGCGCTATCGCGGCGTCGACGTCGAGCCGCTGATCGGGAAGGTGCCCTACGAGAACGTCTGGGGCCTCCTAGTCGACGATGACATCAACTCGAGGATGCCGGACCCCGAGCCATACGAGCCGGCAGGCCTGACAGGTCACGCACCGGCAGACCTCCAGCACGAGACGGCGCGCATGAGCGGCGTCTGGAACCTCGGCAAGCTCAACGAGATCTCCAACGAGCAGGCGCGCGAAGATCTCGGCCGCATCTCGGCGCAGATGATGTCAATCGTCGCGCGGTCGGCGCGCATCGCCGACGGTAAGACAGACGAGGTGCCGGACGACGTCGTCGCACGGGGAAAAACTGCCGCCGAAAAGTTCCTCCTGCGCTGGCGCGGCGAGGCCGACCCGCGCCACGTCAAGGCGATCGAGACGTACTGGATCTGCACGGCAGAGCACGGCCTCAACGCGTCGACGTTCACAGCGCGTGTGACCGCCTCGACGGGCGCCGACTGCGGCGCCGCGCTCTCAGCCGCTGTTGGTGCGCTGTCGGGCCCGCTGCACGGCGGAGCCCCTGCATATGTCAAACCGATGCTTGATGAAGTCGCAGAGATGGGCGACCCCGAGAAGTGGGTCCGGGACACGCTCGACTCACGGAAGCGCATCATGGGTTTTGGTCATCGCGTCTACCGCGCGGAGGATCCCCGCTCTCGAATCCTCAAGCGCACGGCTGAAGAGCTCGACTCGCCGCAGATCGAGATCGCGGAGCGCCTTGAGGAAGCCGCGCTCGACGAGCTCGAGCGAAGGCATCCAGAGCGACCGCTGAAGACAAACGTCGAGTACTACTCGGCGGTCGTCCTCGACGTCGCCGAGATTCCACCTCCGCTCGCGCCTGCGATGTTCGCGTGCTCGCGCGTCGCCGGCTGGTCGGCACACATCCTCGAGCAGAAGCGAACCGGCCGACTGTTCCGTCCGAGCGCGCGCTATGTCGGACCGGCCGAACGTCAACTCAACTGACCTAACGTCGTACCGGGATCGGTTTCCGATCCTGGAGCACACGACGTACCTGATCAACCACTCGCTCGGCGCGATGCCCGCCGCCGCCGAGGAGCGGCTGGCGGAGTTCGGCCGGACGTGGCGCGAGCGCGGGATTCGTGCGTGGGGCGAAGGCTGGTGGGAGCTTCCCCTGACCGTCGGCGACCAGATCGGGAGGATCATCGGCGCGCCGCCCGGCTCGACGGTGATGCACCAGAACGTGGCGATCGCCGAGGCGGTCGTCCTCTCCTGCTTTCGGCCGGTCGACCCCGGCCGAAATCGCGTGGTCTACGAGGAAGGGAACTTCCCGAGCGTGCGCTACCTCTACCAGGCGCAGCCGGAGCTCGACGTGGTCGTGGCGCCGAACGACGAGGCGATCGTCGAGGCGATCGACGAGCGGACGCTGCTCGTCCCCATCACCCACGTCCTCTTCAAGACGGCCGAGATCCAGGACGTCGCGGCGATCGTCCGCCGTGCGCACGAAGTGGGGGCGCACGTCGTCCTCGATGCCTACCAGTCCGCCGGCATCGTCACGCTCGACGTCGCCGCGCTGAACGTGGACTTCGCCGTCGGAGGAAGCGTCAAGTGGCTGTGCGGCGGCCCCGGCAACGGCTGGCTCTACGTGCGGCCGGACTTGGCGAACGTCCTCGAGCCGACGTTCGTGGGCTGGCAGGCCCACGCGCGTCCGTTCGGCTTCGAGCCCGAGCTCGAGTACGCCGAAGGATCGGCGCGGTTCCTCACCGGGACGCCGAACGTCCCCGCGCTCTACGCCGCAACCGCGGGCTACGACCTCATCGAGGAGATCGGCGTCGATCGCATCCGCGACAACTCCCTCCGGCAGACGCAGCTGCTGATCGACCTCTGCGACGACGCGGGCTTCGACCTCGGCAGCCCGCGCGACTCGTCTCGCCGCGGCGGCACCGTCACGGTGCGCACACCCGAGTTCGAGGCGGTGCACAGAGAGCTCGCCGAGCGCCAAATCCTCTGCGACTTCCGCCCGGACGCCGGCCTCCGCCTCGGCCCGCACTACTACAACACCGACGAGGATCTGCGCTACACGGTCGAGCAGATCGCCGACATCGTCGAGAGCGGCGCATACGAGCGCCACCTCGGCGCGACCGCGCGCTTCTGACGCTTACCGCTGCGACGGACAGAACTTGTCGTTCGCGAGGAACTGCATGAAGAGCGCGTCCCTGCCGCGCTCGTACTCGACGTCCGCCGCATTGGACGGATCGAAGTTGTGCAGGCCGTCGCCCTCCCACATGACGGTCGGCGTCGCGCCGGGGCCTTGGACGGTGATGCGGTAGCGCTGGCCGTTGCCCGCGGGGCGCGGGTTGTTCGGATACCCCGGCAACGTCTTGTCCGTAGTGGGCCAGAAGCTGTAACAGAACGCCCCGCTCCCCGTCCGGAACACGGTCGACGTCTCGCGCTTCCAGCCCTCCCCGTACGCGGAGTTGAACGTGTCGATGTAGAGGCCGCGTCCGTAGCGGTCGTTGGGACTTCCGTCGGGACCCGTCCGGAAGCCGTACACGGGATTGCCGAGGTACGTCAGACGGCCGAACAGGTCGTGGGCCTGTCCGCCGAACGCCCAGTCGGTGTAGACCTCGAGGTTCGCAATGGGGCCCCGCCAGTGGGAGATGTGCAACTCCCACTCCATCTGGCGCGGCAGCCACGGCGGATACCCGCGATGCGGCAGGTACGGCTGCCAGGCTTGCAGGGCCCAGTACGAGCCGTCGGGTGCCTTGCACGCCGCCACGAAGTAGGCGAGCTCGGGACCGTCGTACTTGCCGCAGCGGTTCTTGAACGTCTTCCAGACGAGCTTGTGCCTCGACCTCCAGCCGCCGCTCCAATCGAAGTGGAAGCGCACCTGCGGCACCGTCTGGCTCGGCGGCAGCGCGTTGATCGCGCCCCACACGAGCGTGTGGAACGTTCGGCCGCGCGCGCGATACGTCACCATCGCAAGGCCGCGCGCATTCACCGCAAGTCGCGGGCTCTCGACGTTCCCGTCGACGCGCTCCGATGCCCAGGCGCTTGACACGTCTCCAACGAGGAGTACTGTCGAAGTGAGGACGATCAACCGGCGCAGGAAGCCGTCCCGGCGCCGAGAGGAGCGGATGTTCGCTCGATGGATGATCGGTCTTACAACTTGCAACTCAGATTTCTCGCGCGTGCGGGCCGTTCCTTCTTGCTCACGCTCGTTGCCGGGCTTGCGCTCGTCTGGGCGACTGCGGCCTCAGGGTCGCAGCTGATCGACCGGGATGCAACCGGCGTTCGCCTCGCGGCGAACTCGAAGGGCGAGGCGCTCCTCACGTACCGCGCTCGCGGCAGCTTGCAGCACGTGCGCGTCTGGGGCGCGGTCAACGCCCGTCCGCCTCGAGCCGGGCGGCCGCAAGTTCGGCTTGCAAAGGACTATTCGGGCAAGGGCTGGCAGACGTTCAGGAACGAGTGCAGTCCATACGACGGTCCCGCCCTGGCGTTCCTCGTCGCTGCGTGCAAGGCGCCGGACGGCTCATATTGGGCGGTGCAGTCTTGGCAGCGGTTGCTGCCGAACTTCGGCGCCGCGCCGCGGCAGGCCGTACAACGCGCCCGGGAACTCAACGTCTCGCACTGGACGGGACTGCCGGCGAAGCTCGAGGTGTGGACCGACTGGGTCTACGCCGGCCGGTTCCAACATCTGTTCGGGCGGCTGACGTACAACGGCCAGCCCGTGTACGGCTTCAAGTCCACGCGGCAGGGCTCGCCCCTCGACGACTACGGACGGAACGTCTACGTCGACACGTTCAATTCGAAGTACGGCAAGGGCTGGCGCCGCGAGAACAGCTTCCTGACTCACAACCCGACCGGCGTCTTCTGCTACGGCTTCTATCCGTTCACGAAGCGCAGCCCTGGAACCGGTGCGCAGTACCGCCTCACGGTGATCGGCCCCGGTGTGACGCCCGACGTGAGCGTCACCGTCGCGGGCCTCCACAACTACGACCGGAAGAATCCGGCCGACGTCGCCTACGAGCAGCAGCAAAACGCACTGCTCGACTCAGTCGCCGAAGCCGACATGAAATGCAAGGTCCACTAGCCGACGAGCTCGAGGAATCGCTGCGCATACGCCGGCGCGGTCGGCTCGTCTTCGTGCCGAAAGTACGCGAACACGGGCTCGTCGACGGCGCGTAGCCGCCTCGCCCACCCCCGCAGTTCCTCGTCCGAGTACGGCGGCTCGCGGAACCGGACGTAGCGGAAGGGCGCGTCGTGGTCGAGATCGTTGACGCGCACCGCGCCCGCTGCGGCCAGTCGCGGCTCGATCCCGTCCCACGAAGGATGCTCGAGGTCGAACGCGAGGAGGACGGCCGGGTCGAGCGAGCCGAGGATCAGCTCGACCATCCCCTCGTCGCGTTGGCTGATGAGCTGCACCCGCACGGGGCCCAACCGGTCTCCGAGGCCGCCGATGCGTTCAGCGAACTCCTGCAGGACGCGCGGCCGATTGCCCGCGAGCTTCGGTGCAAAGCGAAAGCCTGCCGGCGTCTGCTCGGCCCACCGGCGGAACTGCTCGGGCGCCGGAACTCGGTAGCCGGTCGTGTTCAGCTCCACGGTCGAGAACCGTTCCGCGTAGAAGCGGAGGAACTCCTTCGTGTCGGTTCCGGCCGGATAGAAACCGGGCTTCCACGACGGATATGACCAGCCGGAGGTGCCGACATGGAGCCCGGCTAGACTCGATTGCGTGGCCGTCACGCCTGAACTCATAGCCGAGAGCACGGTCCCGGTCCTCGATCACGGCTTCGTCGCGCTCGACGGCGCGCTTGCTTCGGATCTCGCGGTCGTCAACGGCGCGCGCGTCTCGTTCAACCAGGCGTCCGACGAGATGACCGGACGGGACGCCGGGCTGATCCGCTTCCTGATGCGCGAAGCGCACGGGAGTCCTTTCGAGCATGGCTACTTCAGGTTCATAGTCAAGGCGCCGCTCTTCGTCGTCCGCGAACACCACCGCCACCGGGCGGGACACTCGTACAACGAGTGGAGCGGCCGCTATTCGAAGATGGAGCCGGAGTTCTACGTGCCCGAGTACGTGCGGACCCAAGTCGGGAAGCCCGGCGCGTACTCGTTCGAGCCGGTGGACGAGATCACGCGTGACGCGGCCCGCAAGGAGATCGAAGACAACGCGACTCGTGCATTCCAGGCGTACGAGCGGATGCTCGAGCAGGGCGTCGCGAAAGAGGTCGCCCGCACCGTCCTACCGCTCTCGACGTACACCAAGTACTACTGGAGCTGCAATCCGCGCAGCCTGATGCACTTCTGCTCGTTACGGAATCACGACGCCGCTCAGTACGAGATCCGGCAGTACGCGGCGGCGGCGGAGTCGTTTCTCGAGCGCCTGATGCCGGTCACGCACGCGGCGTTCGTCGAGCGCGGCCGGATCGCGCCCTAGACCTTCGGCCTGAGGACGATCTGATCCGGCTTGAAGTGGCCGGCGGGCTGTCGCGTGACGACCCAGCCGTTCTTGTCGAAGTGCTGCAGGTCGTAGGCCGCGGTGAAGCGAACTTCGGTTTTGCCGTCGACGTTGAAGGTTCCGCAGAGGACTACCGGCTTGCCTCTTTTCGTCAGGTACAGATCGTAGTAACCGCCCTCAGGAAGCTTCTTCAGGTCGCTGACCTTGAGCACCATCGGCCAGTTGCCGTGTTTGTCGGCCTTGCCGAGCTCGAGCTTGCCGGTCGCGCTCTTCGCGAGGGCCGTTCCCTGCAGAGCAACCGTCCGCTGGACGTCGATGGAGTTCCCGTTGCTCGTCGCCTGCCCGAGTAGGAGCCCGAGGACGAGTGCCGTCGCGAACGCAGCCGCAAGGACCAGCGGCCGGCGCGTCCAGTGCTTCTCCTTCCGCCGGCCGAAGAGCGGCTGGAGCGCGTCCTCAGGCCACGGCACGGCCTCGAGCTCGGGCGAGAGCTCCGGAGGAGGCCCGGCCTCGACCAGCAGGTCGTGCACTCGCCGCAGGCGCTCACGCTCGCCCGCCGGCACCTCCGTGCCGACGAGGTCGTCGAAGTCCGGTCGACGCGTCACTTCAACTCCCCCTCGAGCAGGTCGGCGAGGCGGCTGAGACCCGAACGGGTACGCGTCTTGACCGTTCCGAGCGGGATGTTCAGAAAGTCGGCGACCTCGCTCTGCGACAGGTTGCCGTAGTAGGCCAGCTCGATCACCTCGCGCTCGTTCTCCGGGAGATCCTCGAGCGCCCGGTGCACCCGCCACGAGACGTAGGAGGCCTCGGCACGCTCGTCCGGGCCGAGCTCCGGGCTCGGCGAGTCGGGAATCTCGTCCGGGACGTCGCTGCGGCCGCGTGAGCGATCGACGATCGCGTTGCGGGCGACGGCATAGAGCCACGGCGCGCCGGCGCCGCGATCGGGCTTGTACGTCTTGGCCGACCGCCAGACGGCCGCGAACGTCTCCTGCACCGCATCCTCGGCCCGCATCCGGTCGCCCAGTCGACGGAGAGCGAGGCCGAACACCGGGCGCGCAAAACGCCGGTAGAGGGCCTCGAAGGCATTCGCGTCGCGGCGGGCGACCCGGCGAATGAGCTCGCCGTCGGTGGCTCCGCGCGCTCGCTCCAGCGCGTCCGCAGTAGTCGGGTCCGGTCGATCACCATACGTATGGGCGCCGGGGAGAGCTATCGAAACGCCCATTTCCTCTGGATCTCTACGCAATTCCACCTCTACTGGATTGCAGCACAAAACGCTTACGAACCTTTAACCGTACGGAAGCGTCGCAGTTTGGGGAAGGAGGGTAGATCAACGGGCAGAAAGGTTGATCAAGGGGGTTCCAGAATGCGCAGGCTCATCCCATTGATGGTCACAGGAGTCGCTCTGGTGCTGGTGGCATCGGCGGCGTCCGCGACCACGAGCATCGAGATCAGGCGAGGAGCGTTCTCATCGAAGAGCGTGACGATCAATCAGAACGACGCGGTCACGTGGAAGAACGTCGACACGATCGACCATCAGGTCGTCGCGAACGGCGGGCAGTTCGCCTCCCCGATCCTGAAGAAGAACCAGAGCTACACGTTCACGTTCCGAAACAGCGGGACCTACCGGTACCACGACGGGCTGCATCCGGCGATGACGGCAACGGTCGTCGTTCGCGGTGCGCCGCCTCAGGTCACGCTCGCGACGACCTCGCCGGTCGTGAAAGCCGGCGCAGCCGCCACGTTGAGCGGCGCGATCAACAGCAAGCGGGCTGGACAGCCGGTGACGATCGTCCAGCTGCCGTTCGGGCAGACGACGAAGCAGGTGATCGCGACGCTCCAGACGGGGGCAAACGGCGTCTTCTCGTTCAACGTCACGCCTCAGGTGAACACGCAGTACCAGGCCCAGTGGCGCGGGGCGGAAAGCTCGGTGACCGTTCAGGTGCAGCCGGTGATCAAGCTGCCGTTTGTCTCCAAGAGCGGCTTCTTCCACTTCTACGTCACGGCGGCGCAGTCGTTCGCCGGGCGCTGGGCGTACCTGCAGCGCTTCACCCTCGGACACACGTGGGTGAACCTCCGCAAGGTTCAGCTGGGGCAGCAGTCGGGACGGATCATCGGCATCCGGGCCGTTCGGAAGATGATTCCGCGCGGGCGCTGGTCGATTCGCGTCTACATGCCGGCGACCGAGATGCCGCCCGGCTTCGTGGACGGCTGGAGCGGCACGCAGCCGGTCGTCCGGCGGTAGTGAACTTCGGAGGGGAGCCGTTTCGGGCTCCCCTCCAGAGGTTCAGCGCGCCTGCTCGAAGCGCTGCGAGACGGCGTCCCAGTTGACGACGTTCCACCAGGCCGCGAGGTAGTCGGGCCGGCGGTTCTGGTACTTGAGGTAGTAGGCGTGCTCCCACACGTCGATGCCGAGTAGCGGCGTGTCGGAGTTCGAGATGGGCGAGTCCTGGTTCGCGGTCGAGTAGACGGCGAGGCCGGTGCCGTCGTGGACGAGCCAGGTCCAGCCCGAGCCGAAGCGCTTGACGCCGGTGTCGTTCACGAGCGACTTGAGGGCGTCGAAGCTGTCGAACGTGCTGTTGATCGCGTCGGCGAGGGCGCCGCTCGGCTCGCCGCCGCCGTCCGGGCCCATGATCTCCCAGAAAAAGCTGTGGTTCGCGTGTCCGCCGGCGTTGTTGCGCACGGCCGTCCGGATGTCCTCCGGCAGGATCTCGAGATTCGCGAGGACGTGATCCACGGACTGGTCGGCCCACTCAGTCCCCTCGAGCGCCTTGTTGGCGTTGTCGACGTAGGCCTGGTGGTGCTTGTCGTGGTGGACGCGCATGGTCTGCTCGTCGATGTGCGGCTCGAGCGCGCCGTAGTCGTACGGCAGGGGTGGGACCTCGTAGGGCATGTGTGGCTCCTTGGTCGCTTCTGGAGCGAGGATATGCTCCGCGCGCCGATTCAGTCGAGGCAAACGAGAGGGGAACGAGATGTCGTCGCTCGCGTTCAGGTTCGAGGAGATCACGGCCCGGGAGCTGAAGCCCGCGCTCTACGAGCTCGACGGCATCTCGCGAGCCGCGATCGAGGCCCACTACAAGCTCTACGAGGGCTACGTGAACAAGCGGAACGAGATCCTGCAGAGGCTCGACGGCGTGGACGTCGAGAGCGCGAATCAGGTCTACTCCGACATCCGTGCGCTGAAGGTCGACCTCACCTTCGCGATCGGCGGCATCAAGAACCACGAGATCTACTTCGAGCACCTCGGCGGCGGTGGCGGCGACCCCACCGGGTTGATCGGCGAGCTGATCGAGCGTGACTTCGGTTCCTACCAGGACTGGCGCACGGACCTGAAGGCGACCGGGATGGCCGGCCGCGGCTGGGCGTGGACGGCGTACGACTGGGACGAGGGGCGGCTCTTCAACTACGTCGGCGACGCCCAGAACTCGTATCCGATCTGGAACGCGACGCCGCTGATCGCGCTCGACGTGTACGAGCACGCCTACTTCCTCGACTATCAGACCGACCGCTCGTCGTACATCGACGCGTTCTTCGACAACCTGGACTGGTCGACGATCGACGACTGGGCGTCGAAGTACCAGATCCCGAAGTAAGTCATGACGTGACCACGGCGCTGCTCGTCGTCGGCGGCTACCTCCTCGGCTCGATGCCGTGGGGGTACTGGCTCGTCCGCGTCGTCAAGCGGGACGACATTCGCCGCCACGGCAGCGGCAACATCGGCGGCACGAACGTCTGGCGCGTGTACGGATGGCGGCTCGGCGTCCCGGTCATCGTGCTCGACACCCTGAAGGGGTTCGTGCCGGCCTTTCTCGGAGCGCTCTTGGTCACCGACCTAGTCGGCGTCCTCGCGGGCGGCGCGGCGATGCTCGGCCACGGCCGGCCGCTCTTCTTGCGGTTCCAGCGCGGCGGAAAGATGGTTGCGACGTGCGGCGGGGCCTTCCTAGGTGTTGCTCCGCTCATCGGCGGGATCGGCGCCGCCGTCTGGATTGCCGTCTTCGTCCTCTTCCGCTACGCCTCGCTGGCGTCGATTGCGGCCGCCCTCTCGATTCCGCTCGCCGCGGTGCTGCTGGACGAGTCGTGGCCCGTGATCGTGTTCGCGGCCGTCGCCGCGGTCGCGGTCGTCTTCCTGCACCGGGCGAACATCGCACGCCTACTGGCGGGAACGGAGAATCGCTTCAGGTTTCGGCGCGCCGCAGTGTCTAGGTAGCGAGCCACTCGCGCAGCTCGGTGTGGCGCTCGACCGGCTCGCCGTCGTGCAGCTCGCGTCGCAGCTCGCCGACCGTGCCGTGGCGCTCGGCCAGGACTTCGTGCGAGTGGATCGTCTCGAAGTTCACCTGGCGTGACAGCAGGAAATCGTTGTCGTCGAGGTCGGTGTAGCGGTCGAGTGTCGAGTGCAACGCGATCCGCACCGAGTCCTCGACGAAGCGCGGCTGCAGATGCGCGTGCTCGACGACGAAGAGCTCGTCCGGCCGCTTCAGGAGCTCGTAGATCGGCGAGCTCATCGAGCCCTCGACGATCGCCGCTAGCTGCTCCGCGTTCAGCCTTTGCTCGGTGCCGACATAGAGGGTGCCGCGGCCGCGCTGATTGTGCGTCGCCATCGGGACGAGCTCGAGGATCCGTTCGACGTCCGGTTCGTCGAAGCCGGCCTCGAGGAGCCGTTCCGACGCACGGCCACGAACGAGTCCCTGCGCGCAGGGGCAGGCGTTGATCCCGGTCGCCTCGACGCCGACCACGCGGCGCACGTGGGTCTCCGACGCCGCCGCAATGCCGATGATGGAGATCATCTCCTGGGTCGCGAGGCGTGTGACGGGCGTTCGCCGCTGGAGTGGGTAGTGCGCGACGATCCGCACCTCGGCACGACCCGCCGCCTGCCGGGCGACGATGTGGCGCGCGATGTGCTCTGCCAGCTCCTCGACCAGGAAGGCTTCCTCGATGACAACCTGGTCGATGGCCTCCTCGAAGAGCTCGGGGAAGCGCGACATGTGGACGCCTTTCTGCACCGGATCGAGGTCGACCGTGCAATCGATCTCGGCCGAGATCAGCTTCTCGGCGCCGCCCCAGCGGAGCCGGATCGCCTTCGAGACGCCCTGGACGCCGGCACGCGAAAGGCCAAGGCGAACTTCCGGCGCAGAGGCCTGGAGGTCGTCGACGAGGTCGCGTGGCTGTGCCATGGACGACAGGTTAGTGTCCGCCACTCGACGTGGATCCCGACCGGAGCTTCCCGCGACTCGTCTCGCTCGCCGCACACGATCTGCGCACGCCGCTGGCGACGATCCACGGCTTCGCACAGACGCTCGCGCGGATGGAGGATCTCGACGAGACCCAGCAGCGTTACGTAGGGATGATCCGCGAGGCCGCACGCCAGCTGACGGAGCTTCTCGACGAGGTCGGTCTCGCGGCGCGCATCGAGGAGGGTCGCTACGAGCCGAACCTCCAGCCGGTGGACACGACAGAGCTGGCCCGCGGCGCGGCTGCCGAGCTGGGGGAGGACCGCGTGGTCGTCATGGGTGAAGGCCGGGAGGTCGAGGTCGACGTCGACGCGACGAAGCGGGGCGTGGCGGCGCTCGCGCAAGCAGCGTTGCGGCACGGCGGGCTCGAGCAGGTCGACGTGCGTGTCTCGGGCGCGACTCTCGCCATCTCGCCGGTGACCGCGTCCTCGGGCCTGGTTCTGATCGGCGAGGAGCTCCGGGATCTCGGCGCTGCGGTCGCCGTTCGGCTCGTGCGGGCGCTCGGCGGCAGCGTCGAGCTCGAGGGCGACAGCCTCGTCGTTCGTTTCGCCCAGTGACTCGCGCGGCCCAGGTCAGCCTCCTCCGCTGGCTGCGCCGCCAGCTGCAGCAGCCGACACCGACGCGCGAGCACCTCGAGGCCGCGGTGGAGAACGACGACCCGACGGAGGTGCGACGGCTCCTGGCCGACGTGCCGTTCACCGACGAGCAGCGCCGGCACGTCGAGGGCCTGCTGGACGCGTGGGAGGAAGGCCGGCCGGGTTAGGTTGACGCGCCGCGCTCGAGCAATAGCTGCTCGACCCGTTCGTCGCCGTTCTGCCGCGCTGCGTCGATCGCCCGGAAGCCGCCGCCCTGCGGGAGGTTCGGATCGGCGCCGTGGTCGAGTGCGAGCTTGACGAGCTCGTACCGCGCCGCCTCGTCCTTCGCTTCGGACGCCGCGGCGGCGTGGATCGCGGCCGTCTGGATCCGGTCGTTGCGCGACAACGCGTTCACATCGGCGCCTCGCTCGAGCAGGACGCGGGCCGCGTCGACGTGGCCGAAGAAGCAGGCGAGGCCGAGTGGGTGGAAGCCGTCAGCGCCGAACGCGTTCGCGCGGGAGGGATCCTCGTCGAGGAGCTCGCGCAGGCGATCCGTGCGGCCGAGGGCCGCTGCTTCGAACACGTCTAGCTCGGGCTCGCTTGCGAGCATTTCGTCGACGCGCGCGCGGTCGCCTCGGTAGAGGGCTTCGAGGAGGTCGCTCATTCCGTTAGCGCAGGATCCGTGACAGCCGACGGTCTTTGAGGATCCGGCCGCCCGTCTGGCACTCGGGGCAGTAGTAGATCGTGTGCTCCTCGAAGTCGACGCGCGCGATCGGGGTGCCGCAGACGTAGCACGGCTCGCCGAGCTTGTCGTGCACGCGGTACGTCCGCTTGTCGTTGGCGCCGCGCTCGCGCAGCTCGAGGCCCCGGCTCAGCTCCGAGTCGATCGCATCGGCAAGCCGCTCGACCTCCTCGGTCGTCAGATCGCGCGTGAGCTCGTACGGTGAGAGCTGCGCGTGGTGGAGGATCTCGTTCGCCCACGCCCGTCCGATCCCCGAGATCACCCGCTGGTCGCGGAGCATCGAATGCAGCCGCCGCGACTCCTCCGAGCAGATCGCCGCGAGCCGTTCGGCGCCGAGACCGAGCGCGTCCGGGCCGAGGTGAGCGAGCTCCTGCTCCGCCTCCTCGGGGTTCAGCAGCCAAACCCCTGCGCGCTTCTTCGCGCCGGCCTCTGTCAGCACGAGCTGCGAGCCGCCCTGGAAGACGAGCCGGAACGCCGGCGTCTTGGGGCCGCGCTCGCCGAACTGGAGGTACCTCAGACGTCCGGCCGTCATCAGGTGCACGAGGACCACGAGCTCACCGTCGTCGGTCGGGAACAGCAGCCGCTTCGCCCGACGCTTTGCGCCCGCGAGCCGGCGGCCTTCGAGCGTCGAGAGCGGCGGGTCGAACGTCTTCAGCGTCGCGACGTGCGCGGGCCCGGCGTTGACGATCGGGAAGGCGGACACCGGCTCGTCGAGCGCCCGACGCCACGCTTCGACCTCGGGAAGTTCAGGCACTTAGGCTCCTGGACATGGACCCGATCAGGGTATCCGTGCGCCGTGGGATCGTCGTCGAGGCGGTCCACCGGGTGCATGCGGTCGCCGTCCAAGACGGCGCTGTCATCGCCGAGGCGGGCGACCCTGCCCTCGTCGCCTTCATGCGCTCGTCGTCCAAGCCGCTCCAGGCCGTCCCGCTCGCGCGCGCACGCGGAGACGTCCTCTACCGCGACCTGGCGATCGCCTCGGCCTCGCATCTCGCGGACGACGCGCAGCTCTCTGCGGTCCGGGGGCTCCTCGCGAAGGCGCCGGCCTCCGAGGACGAGCTGGAGTGCGGCGCGGAGGGAAACCCGCCGTCACGACTCAAGCACAACTGCTCCGGAAAACATGCCGGGATGCTGGCCCTTTGCCGCGCCAGGGGCTGGCGTAGCGAGGGGTACCGGCTCGAGGGCCATCGCGTCCAGCGCGAGATGCTCGCCGTGCACGCGCAGGCCGCCGAGGTCGACGAGGAGGAGATCCCGACGGCGATGGACGGCTGCGGCGTGCTGACCTTCGCGCTGCCGCTCGAACGGATCGCGCACGCGTTCTCACGGCTCGCGCGGCTCGAAGGAGGGGACCGCGTCGCCGAGGCGATGCGCACGCACCCCGACCTGATCCGCGGTCCGAAGGCCACGGACACTCGTCTGATGAAGGCGCTCCCGGGGTGGATCGCGAAGGGAGGCGCCGAAGGCCTGCTGTGCGCCGCGGGCGACGGTGTCGGCGTCGCGCTGAAGGCCGAGGACGGGAACGGGCGGGCGCTCGGTCCGGCCGCTGCGGAGTTCCTGCGACGGCTCGAGCTCGACGTCACCGACCTTGCGGTTGTCCTGCTGGAGAACAGCCGTGGCGAGAAAGTTGGCGAGATCACTATCTAGGCTCGCGCCCTTCGCAGATGGCCGATCGTCTGTAATATCCGGACGCCAGAGGGTGAGCCGGGAGGCGTCGAGTGTCCGGCTCTTTTGCGTTCAGGTAGATCGAGACCCCGTCACCCACGCGAAATAGCCGGGAGGTAGCCGCCGTTGCTCACCGTCGAAATCTCCCTTCCTGAGGTCGAGGAGCTCCAGAAGCTCGTCCAGGAAGGTCTCGAGAAGGGCGTTCTCAACTACGACGAGATCGCAACCGGGCTCGATGACGTCGAGCTCACGAAGGAGCAGGTCGAGGACTTCTACACGTACTTGATCGACCACGGCGTCGAGCTGATGGAAGGCGAGACGCACAAGCATCCTCCGCACGAGCAGCTGCCTCCACCAGAAGAGGAGAAGGGCCCGAAGCTCGACCTCAGCGTCGAGCCGTCCCTCGACTCGCTGCGGCTCTACCTGCGCGAGATCGGCAAGGTGCCGCTGCTGACGGCCGACCAGGAGGTCTACCTCGCGAAGCGCATCGAACGCGGGGAGATGGCGGCCAAGACGCAGATGATCGAGGCGAACCTCCGTCTCGTCGTCTCGATTGCGAAGTCGTACCTCGGGCGTGGACTGAGCTTCCTCGACCTGATCCAGGAGGGCTCGCTCGGCCTGATCCGCGCAGTCGAGAAGTTCGACTACCGCAAGGGCTACAAGTTCTCGACCTACGCCACCTGGTGGATCCGGCAGGCCGTGACGAGGGCGATCGCCGACAAGGCGCGGACGATCCGCATCCCCGTCCACATGGTCGAGAAGCTGAACAAGGTCGTGCACATCGAGCGGCAGCTCGTCCAGCGTCTCGGGCGCGAGCCGCGTCCCGACGAGATCGCGGAAGAGCTCGAGATGACCACCGAAGAGGTGCGCGAGATCCTCCGCATGTCGCAGCTCCCCGTCTCGCTCGAGAAGCCGATCGGCGAGGAAGAGGAGTCGGAGCTCGGCGACTTCGTCGAGGACGAGTCGGCCGAGTCGCCGTACGACACCGCGACGCTGTCGCTCCGCCGCGAGGACGTCGAGCATGCGCTGTCGGCCTTACCGGAGCGCGAGCGTCAGGTGATCGAGCTCCGCTTCGGCCTCTCCGGCGCGCAACCGTGCACGCTGGAGGAGGTCGGGCGCGCGTTCGGAGTCACGCGCGAGCGGATCCGGCAGATCGAGAACAACACGCTGAAGAAGCTCGAGTCCCTGCCCGAGGCGCAGGGCCTCAAAGACTGCGTCTAGCTGCCCGGTCCGCGGGCACGAAGAGCTTGCAGTACGGGCACTTGAAGCCCCGATGGCGCTCGGTGTCGCCGGCGATCAGCTCCGCCGTGAAGGTCTTCTTGCAGTGCGGGCAGACGATCTCTTGGGGCGCCTGTGCTGTCGGGACTTCGGCCACGAGCCCAAGGTACATCGGCGCCTGCGTCTAGGCGAGGAAGAAACGGTACTGCTCCAGCGGCGCGCGCTCCGGTGCCGGCGGCGTCGTCCGCGGCGGCCCGAGATGGATCAACCCGAGGAAACGTTCGCCGTCGGGAAGACCGACGGCGTCGCGGCCGGCCTTCGTCCGTAGCACGCGCGGCGTCCGCCAGTAGGCGGCGAGGCCACGCGCGTGTGCTCCCAGCAGCACGACATAGATCGCGCACGCGGCCGCACAGACGTCCTCTTCGTCTTGCACGAGGTCGCCGGACAGAACGGCGGACGCGACCACGAGCGTCGGCGCGCGGTCGAGCTTCGGTGCCTCCACCGGGCCGGCCGCCTCCTTCAAGCGCGCGAGCGTCTCGGGGCCGAGGACGCGAAAGCGCCACGGATTCGTGCGGTGATGGTTGGGAGCCCACCGCGCGAGCTCGAGCAACTCGTCGAGCGTCTCGCGTGCGACGGGCTCGGCCCCGTACGACTTGTGCGTCCGCCGTGTGCGAACCAGGTCGGCGAAAGCATCCAAGCGCCGGACCCTAGCGGTGTCACGCATCAGCAACGAGTCGGTACCAAGACACGCAGGCTCTGCCCCGGCGGGACGTGTCAATGGCCGTTTCCGCGTCGGAGGCGGCCATGTCCCCATGCGACAACCAGGGTCTGACCCCTGCCCCTGTCCGGTTCGGACGGGAAAACCGTGTCGACTTCGTGCCAATTCGTCCCCAGCCCCGCGGGTTTGTGGGCGCGCCGCGCTTCCAGGTTTAATTCGAACCCTCGTGGCGGCGGGTAGAACCTCAGGGGCGGTCGTCGAGCCTGCACGCACGACCGCTCCCCTCGTGCGGGTCGAGGATATCCGGAAGAGCTTCGGCGACAACCTCGTGCTCGACGGCATCGACGTCACCGTCAACACGGGCGAGGCGCTCGTCATCATCGGACCGAGCGGCAGCGGCAAGAGCACCTTGCTCCGCTGCGTGAACCTGCTCGAGCCGGTCGACAGCGGGCGCATTTTCCTCGAAGGCAAGGAGATCACGGGCAAGGGCGTCAAGGTCGACGTCGTTCGGCAGCGGATCGGCATGGTCTTCCAGCAGTTCAACCTCTTTCCGCACCTGCGCGCGTTCGACAATCTCACGCTGGCCGCTCGCCGCGTCGGGAAGATTCCGAAGAAGGAGGCAGAGCTGCGGGCACACGCGCTGCTCAAACGCGTCGGGCTGGAGGACAAGGCGCAGAGCTATCCTCACCAGCTCTCCGGAGGCCAGCAGCAGCGTGTCGCGATCGCGCGGGCGCTGATGATGAGCCCGCACGTCATGCTCTTCGACGAGGTCACCTCCGCTCTCGACCCGGAGCTCGTCGGGGAGGTGCTCGTCGTCATGCGTGATCTGGCCCGCGACGGCATGACGATGCTCGTCGTCACGCACGAGATGCAGTTCGCGCGCGATGTCGGCGACCACCTGATCTTCATGGACGACGGGAAGATCGTCGAGCAGGGCGACCCGGTCGAGGTGCTCGACCACCCCAAGGCGGAGCGGACACAGCGCTTCCTCCGCCGGACCTTGCAGCTGGCTGACTCCCTGGAGGAGCTCACAATCGACGAAGGAGGGACTGAATGAGACGGATCACGATCGCGCTCGCGGTGCTACTGCTGGCCGGGGCGGCCTTCACGGCCTGGGGCGCAGCGGCGCCGAGCGGCAAGAGCGCCGCCGCGGGCCCGGCGGCGAAGCCAAAGAAGAAGAAACCGGCTGCGAAGCCGAAGCTGCCGCCGCTTCCGGGCCTGGTCAAGAGCCGGAAGCGCTGGGAGATCGGTGTGAAGTGCGACTTCCCGCCGTTCGGGTTCATCGACGTGCGCGGGAGGAACGACGGTTACGACGTGCAGATCGCCCGCCGCTTCGCGCAGCTCGCGTTCGGCAGCAAGACCAAGGTCAACCTGACCTGCGTCACGACGCCGAGCCGTATCCCGACGCTCATGTCGGGCCGGGTCGACATCATCATCTCGACGCTCACATGGACGCAGGCGCGGGCGGACCAGATCGACTTCTCGATCCCGTACTACTCGGCGACCGGGCGTTTGCTCGTTCCGAACAACTCGTCGCTGACGATGTCGAGCCTCGGCGGAAAGACCGTCATCACGACGCGAGGCGCTCTGTACGCGACGTGGGTGCGGAACTGCTTCAAGAGCACGAAGTTGCTAGAGGTCGATTCGCCGGCGCTTGCCGTGGCCGCCGTGAAGGACGGTCGGGCGGACACGTTCATGTTCGACGACGCGTTCCTGCTGGGCGTCGCCACGCAGGACCGCGACGTCAGGCTCACCGGTGACAAGTTCCTCGACGTCCCCTGGGGCATCGGGATCCGCAAGGGCGACGCTGCGACCGTCCGCTGGGTCAATGCAGCGCTCCGCTACATGAAGAAGAAGGACGAGTTCGTGAAGATCCTGCGGGCGAACGCCCCGGCGCGCCTCGTCGGGAGCTTCCTCGGCAACGTGCCGCGACCGAAGAACACCTTCGCGTATCCGGTCGGCAAGGACGTCACATCCATCTGTCCATGAGCTGACGGCCCGGAGCAGCCGCCGCTCGGGCGGCTGCTCCACGGCCGACGACAACCGTGCTCGCAAGCCTCGACTGGCAGTTCATCTGGGACCACATTCCCGACTTCTGGGAAGGTCTCAAGGCGACGCTGAAGGTCGCCGCGATCGGAATCGGCGGCTCGCTCGCCATCGGCATCGTTCTCGGCGCCGCCCGAGCCCACCGGATCCCGGTGGTCAGCCAGATCGCGACGGTCTACGTCGAGGTCATCCGCAACACGCCGATCCTCGTCCAGATCTTCTTCATCGCCGGCGGCCTGACGCAGATTCCGGGACACCCGATCCGGCTCGAGCCGTTCACGATCGCCTGGCTCAGCGTGACGATCTGGGGCGGCGCGTACAACACGGAGAACTTCCGCGCCGGCTTCGAAGCCGTGCCCGGCCGCTACCGCGAGGCGGGGCGCGCGCTCGGATTCGGCCGCCTCGGCACGTTCTTCAACGTGACGCTGCCGATCGGCGCACGGATCGCGCTGCCGTCCTCGATCAACACCTACGTGTCCGTGCTCAAGAACACCTCGCTTCTCACCGCGGTCGGCTTCGCCGAGCTGACGAACACGGCGTACAGCCTCGAGAGCGTCTCCTTCAAAGCGACTGAGGTCTACTTCGCCCTCGGGGTCACCTACCTCATCACCGTCTGGCTGCTTTCCCTCGTCGTACGGCTCGTGGAGCGGCGGCTGGCGATTCCGGAGACCCGCTGATGCCCGACTGGGTCGAACCCGTCGCGCACTACATGCTCCACGTGGGGCTTCCGATGACGCTGCGCATTGCCGCGTACGCCGTCGTCGGCAGCATCACGGTCGGGGTCGTGCTCGGGACGCTGATGACGGTCCGCTTCGTGCCTCTGCAGAGCCTGATCCGGCTCTACATCGAGATCTGGCGCGGGCTGCCGATCATCGTGACGATCTTCCTCGTCTACTACGCGCTGCCGACGGCGCCGGTGATCCACCATCGGTTCGCCGCGGTCACCGGCGCTGCGCTCGGCCTCACGCTGTGGGGAAGCGCGCAGGTCGCGGAGGCGACGAGAGGCGCCGTGCAGTCCATCCCGCGCGAGCAGCACGAGGCGGCCGCTGCGCTCGGGTTCGGCTGGCTCGGCCGGCACCGCAGCGTGATCCTTCCGCAGGCGCTGCGGCGCTTGTTGCCGCCGCTCGTGAGCCTCGTCGCCAACATCATCCAGAACACGACGATTGCCTCGCTGATCGGAGTCACGGAGCTGCTCGCGACGGGCCAGCGCTCGATCGAGCGCCTCCAGCTGACGCCGCCCGGCGATTCGCATG
>JBKPDB010000102.1:0-10134 GCA_046727655.1 Actinomycetota bacterium | reverse complement strand
GACTTCATCAACGCGGCGCTCCTCGGCTCGCCGAAGACTCACATGATCGGGAACGTGATCCAGTCGAAGTTCCTCGAGCTCACGGACTATCCGGCGGCAGCAGCGATGTCGTTCGTGCTCATGGCGGCCATCCTCGTAATGGTCGGCGTCTATGCCCGCCTAGTCGGCACCGAGAAGCTGACCGGATGACCACCGCTGCCGTCACACAGCCCGTTCCGCGCGCGAGCGTCTGGTCACGGGTGTGGGCGTTTGTGCGCCACCACGTCCTGACGGCGTACGCAATTCTCGCGTTCGTCTACCTGCTGCTCCCGATCGGGGTCGTGATCGCGTTCTCGTTCAACCAGCCGAAGGGACGCTTCAACTACATCTGGTCCTCCTTCACGTTCGACAACTGGATTCACTGGGACGCGGTCCCCGGGATTCGGAGTGCGGTCATCCTCTCGCTCGAGATCGCCTTGCTCGCGAGCATCACGGCCACCGCCCTGGGAACGCTGATCGCGCTCGCGCTCGTCCGTTACCACTTCCGCGGCCGCGGCTCGACGAACCTGCTCGTCTTTCTGCCCTTGTCGACTCCCGAGATCGTGCTCGGCGCGTCGCTTCTGACCTTGTTCCTCAACCTGAACACGGTCTTGGGCTTCTGGACGATCCTGATCGCGCATGTGATGTTCTGCATCAGCTTCGCCGTCGTCACCGTCAAGGCGCGGCTGATCGGCTTCGATCGCCACCTCGAAGAGGCCGCGATGGATCTCGGCGCGAACGAGCTCACAACCTTCCGCAAGGTGACACTGCCGTTGATCGCGCCGGCGATCCTGGCCTCGCTCCTCCTGTGCTTTGCCATCTCGATCGACGACTTCGTCGTCACGTACTTCCTTGCCGGGCCGAAGACCACGTTCCCACTCTTCGTGTGGGGCGCCGCACGTATCGGCGCGCCGCCGCAGGTGAACGTCATCGGCACGGCGATCTTCGCCGTGGCCGTTGTGGCGATGGTCGCGAACGTGCTCGTGCAGATGCGGCGGGAGCGATCGGGCGCGACGGCCTGAGCGAGCCGACGGTCGAGCCGCGCCTGCCGCCGTGGTGGCTGGACGAGGCCGGCCCGATCGATGCCGTGCCCGCTCTCGAGGACGGCGTCGAGGGCGACTTCTGTGTCGTCGGCGGCGGTTACACGGGCCTCTGGACGGCGCTGGCGCTGAAGGAGCGCGAGCCGTCGAGTCGCGTCGTGCTCGTGGAAGCGGAAACGTGCGGCGCCGGCCCGAGCGGCCGGAACGGCGGCTTCATCCACGGGTACTGGGCTTCGCTCGCCGAGCTCTTGTCGACGCTGGGGCGAGACCGGGCGGTCGAGCTGGCGCGGCTCGGCGAGCGGATCGTTCCTGCCGTCCGCGCGTTCGCGGAATCGCGTCAGGCGGACGTGTGGCTCCGAGCGTCCGGCATGCTGATGGTGTCGACGACTCCGACGCAGGACGCGGCCGTCGAGGATGCGGTCGCCGCGCCAGCATCCGTGGGCGCGGAGGATCAGGCGGTCGCGCTCGACGCGGCAGGCGTCGCGGCGCGGATCCGCTCGCCGGCCTTTCGCCGCGGAGTGCTCTTCCCCGACGGCGCGACGGTGCAGCCGGGGCGTCTGGTCCGCGCCCTTCGGAGCGCCGTGCTGGACGCCGGGGTCGGTCTGTACGAGCGGACACCGGCGACGCGGGTTCGGGAAGGCGAGGTGGTCACGCCGCGCGGGCGGGTTCGGGCCGCGGAGATCGTCGTCGCCGTGAACGCGGCCGCCTCCGGTTGGAGCCCGGTGGCCAGGCACCTGACGAACTTCGGCTCGTACGTCGTGCTGACCGAGCCGGTACCGGAACTTCTCCAGGAGATCGGGTGGACGGGCGGCGAGGCGGTCCTCGACGGGCGCATGTTCCTGCACTACTTCCGCACTACCGCGGACGGCCGCGTGCTCATGGGGAGCGGGTCGGGCCCGATCGGCTTCGGCGGCAAGCTCGATGAGCGTTTCAGCGGCGACCGCCCGACGGCGGCCCGAGCGGAGCGTGGCCTGCGTCGCCTCCTGCCCGGTCTTGCGGCCGCGCGGATCGAGCGGGCGTGGGGAGGGCCGATCGACGTGTCGGCCGACCACCTGCCCTTCTTCGGCACCGTCGCGGGCAAGCGCATCCACTACGGCCTCGGCTACTCCGGCCACGGCGTCGGCCCGTCGTGGCTCGGCGGCCAGATCCTCGCGTCGCTCGCGCTCGGCCTGCAGGACGAGTGGACGGCGTCGGCGCTCGCAAGGCGGCGCGTCCCGTCGCTGCCGCCGGAGCCGCTGAAGCGCCTGGGCGGCGGCATCGTCCGCGCGGCGATCATCGCGTGCGAAGCGGCAGACGAGGAAGGCCGCAGCGCGCCGCTGCCGGCCCGTCTCGGCGCCGCCCTGCCGCGCATCCTCGGCATGCAGATCGGCACGCGATGAGCTTCGACAACGTCGACCTCGAATCGCTACGCCGCCGGCGCAGCGAGAAGTGGTCCGCGTTCCCGACGGACGTCCTGCCTTCGCACATGGCCGAAATGGACTTCCGGCTTGCGCCGGCGATCGAGGAGGTGCTCGTCGCAGCCGTGCAGGAAGGCGACGTCGGCTACGCACCTGCGCGCGGCTTCCTGCTGGCAGAGGCGTTCGCGGCTTTCGCGGAGCGCCGCTGGGGGTGGTCGGTGGATCCGGCCGGTGTGGTCGCCGTCCCCGACGTCATGGTCGGCCTAGCGGAGCTCCTGCGTGTCCTCACGCCGGAGGGCGCGGGCGTCGTGATCAACCCGCCCGTGTATCCGCCCTTCTACTCCGTCATCGCCGAGACGGGACGACGCGTGGTCGAGGTATCTCTGCTTCCGGCAGACGAGCCGCGTCGGTTGCCGCTCGAGGCAATCCGCGCCGCGTTTCGCGACGGCGCGCGTTCCATGCTCCTCTGCAACCCGCACAATCCGACGGGGTACGTGGCCGACGAGGACGAGGTGCGCGACCTCGGGGCGATCGTCAGCGCTCACGACGCGGTCCTGCTTTCGGACGAGATCCACGCTCCCCTGACGATGCCGGGCGTGTCGCACGTGCCGGCAGCCTCGGTCGTCGAGGACGCGATCACCCTGACGTCCGCGACGAAGGCGTGGAACCTCGCAGGCTTGAAGTGCGGCCTGGCGGTCGCGCAGTCGCCGCGTACGCGCGGGGCACTCGACCGCTTGCCCGTCGATCTGCACGACCGCGTGGGGCTTCTCGGCGTGATCGCGTCGGAGACCGCATTTGCGGACGGGGTCGAGTGGCTGGACGAGCTGCGGATCTACATCGCCGAGACACGACGCCGCTTGCCGGACTTGCTAGGCAGGCATGCACCGGGCGTGCGAGCGGATCCGGCGCAGGCGACGTATCTCGCGTGGCTCGACTTTCGCTCGACCGGGCTCGGCGACGATCCGGCCGCGGCGCTCGTCGAGCGTGGCCGCGTGGCGTTGCTCCCGGGCCCGCGGTTCGGGGATGCGGGGCGCGGGTTCGCGCGACTGAACCTCGGCACGTCATACGAGCTCGTCGAAGAGGCGGTGCGGCGAATCGGCCGCGCGCTCCGCTCGGAAGCCACGTCTCTATGAACCGGGGGTGCCGCGGAGTCCGCCTAACTCATGGTGGGCGCGGAAGAAGTTCTCCGAGCCGGCTGTTGCCATCGCGGCGCTCGCCGAGATCTCCAGCGCCAGCGTCGCCGCAGCCACGATCTGCGCGAACCGATAGACCTTCCCTGCGCCGGCGCAGTCGATGAGCTCGAGCCACGTCCGCGCATACGGGAAGATCGTGCCACCGCCGACGGTGCCCACCTCGAGGCCGGGCAGTCGCAGGGCGCAGTGGATGCCCCCTTCCACACGACGGCCCGAGCCGTGCGCCATCGAGCTCGTCCCGATCATGCCCAGGTCCTGTCCCGTCGCCGCGAAGATGGCGGCGATTGCGGACCCCGGCGTGAAGGCGACCGACTGCATGCCCGACGCGACCGCGCCGTGCGTCCCCGCCCACGACAGCTCCAGGAGGTCGTCGACCGTAGTGCGCAACACGCGACGCACCGCCTCTTCCGTGAGCGTGACCTCGGCGAGCACCGTCTTGCCGTGGCCGCCGCGCTCGAAGTAGCGGTGGGACGGCTTCTTGTCGCCGCCCATGTTCGCTTCGAGGATCGCCCGCTCGGGCTTCACCGGCGCGTGCTCCATCACGTAGCCGGTGTTCAGAGCGTAGGCGTTCCGCGTCATCATGTTCGGCCCGCACGCGTCCCCGGTCGTGAACGCCCACAACACGTGGCACATGGGCCCGACGACATGCGTCTCGACCTCGCGCAACCGTGCGTACGAGGAGACCCACTCCTCGGGCCGCTCTGCCAGCCACCGCCGCATCTCCGCGACGTGCGCGCCGAGGAACCGGGCGAGCTGAACGGCCTCCGCGGTGGACTTGCAGATAAAGCAGGATGCTCTAGTGATTCGGTCGCCGAGCACGTACGTTCGGAAGCCACCTGAGTCCGCCGCCGCGCGCGCGCCGCGATAGAGCGACGCCGAGAGCCCGCCTTCGGTGTGTGCGAGCGGGACGAACACCGAGTCGCGCGCGCGACCCGTCTCCGTCACGCGCCCGAACGGTTCTTCGAGCTCGTATTCGCCGAGCTCGAGCTCGAGCGGCCCGACGACGGAGACCGGGATCACGGCCGCGCCCGTCAGCATCTCCTGGGCGTTCACGAACGGGGACAGGTCGATGCCCGTCACGCCGCCGTTCAGGCCCAGCTGCTGCTGGCGCTCTCGGATCGACGCAGGATCGTTCTTGCGCGGCCACCGCTTCATCTGCATGGCGGGACCAGCTTAGTGCCCGACCGTGCCGGATAATGTCCGCTCATGGCGACGGGGCAACTGATCGAGATGTCGAGCGAGGGCCGCGAGGAGTTCAGCGGCGTCCTCCGCTTCTACGAGCTTGCGAAGAAGCAGGAATGGCAGGTCCGCGACCTTCCGTGGGGCGAGCTGCCGCCCATTCCCGAGGGGAAGGGCTCGCCGCAACGGCGCGCGCGCCGGAACGACATGTGGCGTTCCGTTCTCACGCAGCAACTCCAGGCGGACATGCTCGCGTGCGACATGTCCTCGCAGCTGCTGAACATCGCGCCCGATCACGAGGCGAAGCTCTACTACTCGACGATGGTGCAGGACGAATCGCGCCACACCGAGGCCTGGCTGAAGCTCGTCGGCGAGGCGGGCGGCACGGCCGAGCGCGATCCACACCTCGACAACCTCGCGCACATGACGCTCGAAGCGGACACGGTCGAGGAGAAGGTCTTCCTGATGCAGGTCTTCTACGAGCGCCTGATCATCTCGCGCTTCCGGCTCATCGCCCGCTCGTCGCGCGGCACCGTCCTCGAGGACCTCTGCAACCGCCTGGCGACGGACGACGGCATCCACCACGGCGCCGGCATGGCGTACGAGCGCGTCCTGCTGCAGGACGCGGGCAAGAAGACGAACAAGAAGCTCGTCGAGGCCGCCAACGGGCTCCTGCCGGAGTTCGCCGCGCACGCGCTCTGGCGACCGAAGGAGCGCGCGTGGATCGGCCGCGCGATGGAGTCACGCGACATCGAGCGCCTGAAGGAGGATCTCGAGATCGGGGTTCGCCTCGCGGAGTCGCTCGGCCTCGACGTCAGCGACGTCGAGCTGCCGTTCTAAGCGCCGTGACGGCGACGTTGATGGACGGCGCCGCGCTCGCGGCGAGGATTCGGCGGGAGCTCAAGGACGAGATCGCCGAGCTCGGGCACGTCGGGCTCGCGACGATCCTGGTCGGCGACGATCCGGGGTCGGACATCTACATCCGACGCAAGCACCAAGCCGCCGACGAGGTCGGAATCGAGGCGATCGACAAACGGCTGCCGGCGACGACGCCCGAGAATGAGGTGCTCCAGCTCGTCGACGAGCTGAACGCAGACGACTCGGTCGACGGGATCCTCGTCCAGACGCCGCTGCCCGATCAGATCGACGAGGCGCGCGTGATGCGCGCGATCGACCCGATCAAGGACGTCGACGGTCTCAATCCGTTCAGCGCCGGGCAGCTCTACCTGGGCCACCAGACGCTGGTGCCGGCGACGCCGCTCGGCGTCATGCTGCTCCTCGACGAGTACGAGATCCCTACGACAGGAGCCCGCGCCGTGGTCATCGGCCGCAGCGCGCTGGTCGGGAAGCCGGTCGCGATGTTGCTGCTTCAGGGGAACGCGACGGTCACGATGTGCCACTCGCGGACGCAGGACCTAGCGCATCACACGCTCGACGCGGACATCCTCGTCGCCGCGACCGGCAGTCCGGGACTCATCAGGGCGGACATGGTCAAGCAGGGCGCGACCGTCGTCGACGTCGGAATCACGCGCACTCCTGAAGGGCTGCTCGGCGATGTCGATCCTGCCGTCGCGGAGGTGGCGGGGTTCCTCACGCCGGTCCCCGGCGGCGTCGGCCCGATGACGATTGCGGCACTTCTCGGAAACGCGGTCCGCGCCGCACGCTACCGACACGGATTGCTTGCGTTCCCGCGCATCTGAGCTACACTCCGCCCCGCTGTATCAGTAGTGACGGCTCGGTGCCCGGGCCGTCGCGTGTTTTTCAAGGAGGAAGTAGTTGGCTCAGGGCACCGTGAAGTGGTTTTCGAACGAGAAGGGCTACGGATTCATCGAGCGTGAAGGCGGGGAGGACGTGTTCGTCCACTTCTCCGCGATCACGCAGGAGGGTTACAAGTCGCTGACCGAGGGTCAGCGGGTTGAGTTCGAGGTCGTGCAGGGCCCCAAGGGCGCCCAGGCCGCGAACGTCCAGCCTGTCTAGAGCTTTCCTTTCGGAACCGAATAACGAGGCCCCCGAAAGGGGGCCTCTTCTGTTTTTGGGAGTATCTGGAGAGAGATGGCCATCACGAGAGAAGACGTCCTTCACGTTGCAGGGCTTGCCCGCCTCGAGCTGACCGAGGAGGAGATCGCGCGCCTCGAGCTGCAGCTGAACGACATCCTTGCCGCGGTCGGCAAGGTGTCCGAGCTCGACCTGTCCGACGTGCCGCCCACATCGCACCCGCTCGCCGTCGTCAACGTCTTCCGCGTGGACGACCCGCGTCCGTCGCTCCCGCTCGAAGACGTGTTCGCGAACGCGCCGGAACGTGACGGCGACCACTTCCGCGTCCCGCCGACCGGTGTCGCCGAGGAGACCGCGCCGTGATGGACACTCTGCGCCTGACGGCTGAAGATGCGCGCGGCCTGCTGGAACGCCGAGAGGTCTCCGCCACCGAGCTTCGCTCCGCGTACCGCGAGGCGATCGACGGGCGAAACGACGAGCTCCACTGCTTCCTGACCCTCGTGGACGAGGACGGAAACGACGGCGTTCCGATCGCGCTGAAGGACGTGATCTCGACCAAGGGTGTGCGGACGACTGCTGGCTCCAAGATCCTCGAGGACTACGTTCCGGTCTTCGACTCGACCGTCGCGGCGCGGTGCAAGTCCGCCGGCCTGCAGCTGCTCGGTAAGACCAACACGGACGAGTTCGCGATGGGCTCGTCGACCGAGAACTCGGCGTTCGGGCCGACACGGAACCCGTGGGATCCCGAGCGCGTGCCGGGCGGGTCGGGCGGCGGGTCGGCGGCGGCCGTCTCTGCGGGGCTCGCCCCTTGGGCGCTCGGCTCCGACACCGGCGGCTCGATCAAGCAGCCGTCATCGCTCTGCGGCAACGTCGGCCTTCGTCCAACCTACGGAACCGTGTCGCGCTACGGCATCGTCGCCTTCGCCTCGAGCCTCGACCAGGTCGGGCCGGTGACGAAGACCGTGCGCGACAACGCGCTCCTGTACGGGATCATCAGCGGCCAGGACGACCGCGATTCCACGACGGTCGAGGTTCCGCCCGTCGAGGTCCCCGAAGCGGAGGACTTGAACGGCCTCCGCGTAGGGATTCCGAAGGAGCTGAACGAGGCCGAGGGGATCGAGCCGGGGGTCACGACGGCCGTGCGCCGCGCGATCGACCTCTGCGCCGAGCTCGGCGCCGACGTCGGCGAATGCGAGCTGCCCCGCTCGGTGGAGTACGGCCTGCCCTGTTACTACCTGATCGCACCCGCGGAGGCCTCGTCGAACCTCGCCCGTTACGACGGCGTGCGCTACGGGCTTCGCCGCGGAGCGGACGACTACTACGAGATGGTGTCGCGGACGCGGGACGCAGGCTTCGGCGACGAGCCGAAGCGCAGGATCATGCTCGGCACCTACGCCCTCTCCGCCGGGTACTACGAGGCGTACTACGGTCAGGCGCAGAAGGTCCGCACGTTGATCTCACGTGAGTTCGAGTCGGCCTTCGAGCGCTTCGACGTGCTCATCAGCCCCACCTCTCCGACCGTCGCCTTCAAGTTCGGCGAGAAGACGGAGAACCCCGTTGCGATGTATCTCGCCGACGTCTTGACGATTCCGCCGAACATGGCTGGGCTGCCGGGGCTCTCGATTCCCTGCGGCCTCTCGGAAGGCCTTCCGGTCGGCCTACAGCTGATCGGGCCGCAGTTCTCCGAGAACACGCTCTTCCGCGCCGGCCACGCGCTGGAAAAGGCAATCGGCTTCGACACCGTGCCGGAGCGGCTGCGGACGTGAAGACGATCGTCGATCGCGCCGCCGACTTCGTGCTCGCGGTCGAGCGCGTCTTCGGCGTGCGGCCACGCGTCCTGGACGGATCGCGCGCGGTCCAGATCGGCGACGTGCGCCTGTCGCTCGAGGCCGGCGAGCGCGAGCTCTGCCTCATTCGCATGCACGGTGCGCTCGAGGAGTACCTCGCCGTCTTCGAGGTGCGCGGCGACATCGAGGTGCCGTTGCTCCAGGCGAAGGGGTTTCTCGATGGCTGAGTGGGAGCCCGTCGTCGGCCTCGAGATCCACGTCCAGCTGAAGACGCGGACGAAGATGTTCTGCCGCTGCGAGAACGGCTTCGGCACGAGCCCGAACCGGCAGACGTGTCCCGTGTGCCTTGCGTTCCCGGGTGCGTTGCCCACGCCGAACGAGACGGCCGTGGAATGGACGCTCAAGCTCGGGCTGGCGCTCGGCTGCCGGATTGCGGACCGAGCGCTCTTCCACCGCAAGCACTACCCATATCCCGACCTGCCGAAGGGCTACCAGATCTCGCAGTACGACGAGCCTCTTTGCCTCGACGGCCGCTTCGTCGTGCCGGCGCCGGAGGGCGACTTCGAGGTCGGGATCGTTCGCGCGCATCTCGAGGAGGACGCGGCCAAGACGATCCACGTCGGCGGCGCAACCGGACGGATCGTCGGCGCGGCACATTCGAACATCGACTTCAACCGCGGCGGCACCCCGCTCGTCGAGATCGTGACGCAGCCGGACATCCACTCGGCCGACCAGGCGAAGCGCTTCCTCCAGCTTCTCCGGCAGACGATCGTCGAGCTGGGACTCTCCGACGCGGAGATGGAGAAGGGCCAGCTTCGCGCCGACGCCAACGTCTCCGTACGGGAGGTGGGGGAGATGGCCTACCGCACTCGGACCGAGCTCAAGAACATGAATTCCTTCAATCACATCGCCCGAGGCATCGATGCCGAGGTGAAGAGGCAGATCGCGACGTGGGAGTCGGGCGGCGAGGTCGTCCAGCAGACACTCGACTACGAGGTCAAGTCCGACACCGTCACACCGCGCCGGCGGAAAGAGGAGGCCGACGACTACCGCTACTTCCCGGAGCCCGACCTCGTTCCGATCGAGCCGCAGGCCGACGTGCTCGAGCGGGTCGAGTCGGAGCTGCCCGAGCTGCCGGCCGCCCGGATCCGCCGCTTCGAACGCGACTACGGGCTGCCGTTCTACGACGCGGAGGTGTTGAACGGCTCGGCCTCCCTCGCGGCGCTCTACGAGCGCGTTGCGCTCGACGGCGTCGATGCCAAGGCTGCGTCGAACGTGCTCATGAACGACTTCGTTGCGAGCGGGGTGGATCCGGACCTCGTCAACGCGGACGAGCTCGCAAAGGTGATCGAGGCCCGCGCGACGATTCCGCGCGCGACGTTCGCGAAGGCGATCGCCGAGAGCGGCGACCCGGAGTTCCAGGCGGACACGTACCTCGAGGTGGCGCTCGTCACGGATACCACCGAGCTCGAGCCGCTCATCGACCGCATCCTCGCGGCGAATCCGGGCCAGGTAGCCGCCTACA
>JBKPDB010000101.1:0-25099 GCA_046727655.1 Actinomycetota bacterium | reverse complement strand
GGTCCACGTCGCGAAGCGCGGCGCGGGCACGGTGAAGGCATCCGACATCGAGGCGCCGGCCGACCTGGAGATCCTGAATCCCGACCTCGAGCTCGCGCACCTGTCCGACAAGGGCAAGCTCGAGATGACGCTCACGATCGGGCGCGGGCGCGGCTACGTGCCCGCCGAGTTCAACCGTGGTCCGGAGCACACGATCGGCGTCATCCCGATCGACTCGATCTTCTCCCCGGTGCGGCGCGTCTCGTACGACGTCGAGGCGGCGCGTGTCGGCCAGCGGACCGACTACGACAAGCTTCGCCTGGACGTGACGACAGACGGCTCGCTGAGCCCGAAGGACGCGATCGCGCAGGCGTCGGAAATCCTGATCAAGCAGCTGGCGATCTTCACCGACCTCGACCGCATCGAGGGCTTCGGTGAGGCCGCCGCGGCCGGCGACGGCGCTCAGCCCGAGGTCCCGCTCGCGCACGGGATGGAGAACTTCCCGATCGAGGAGCTCGAGCTCGGTGTCCGCTCGTACAACTGCCTCAAGCGCGTCGGCATCGAGACGATCGGCGATCTCGTCGTCAAGACGGAGAACGAGCTCGCCGCAATCCCGAACTTCGGCAAGAAGTCCGTGGAAGAGGTGAAGGAGACGCTGGCCGCGCACGGCCTGACGCTCCGCGGCGACGAGGGGAGCGCTCTCTCCTAATGCGCCACCGCCGAGCCGGCAAGAAGCTGGGGCGCGACTCGGCGCACCGGAAGGCGCTCTACTCGAATCTCGCGGGCGCCCTGATCGAGCACGGCCGCATCAAGACGACCGAGGCGAAGGCCAAGGCCGTCAAGCCGTTCGCGGAGCAGATGATCACGCTCGGTAAGCGCGGCGACCTCCATGCCCGGAGGCTCGCGCTTGCCGAGCTTCGGTCACAGGACGTCGTGCATCAGCTTTTCGCCGACGTCGCACCGCGCTTTGCCGACCGCCCCGGCGGCTACACGCGTATCGTCAGGCTCGGACCGAGGAACGGCGACGCCGCCGAGATGGTGTACCTCGAGCTCGTCGACTACGTGCCGGCCGGCTCCGCTTCCTCCTAGTACTCCGCAATGCTCCTGCTAGGAGCGATCCTCCTGGCGATCTTCGTCGTTCCCTGGCCGTGGGGCCTGGTGGTCGTCATCGCCGGCGGACTGGTCGACATCGCGGAGTCCGTCGTGCTCATGCGCTGGTCGCGACGGCGGCGCGCCCCGACGGGCGCCGAGGCGCTCATCGGTCAGCGGGCGACCGTCGCAACGCCGACGCAGGTGCGAATCGCCGGGGAGCTGTGGCAAGCGCGCTCTGACGACGTCCTCGTTCCCGGCGAAAGGGTGGTCGTGCGGGGCGTGGACGGATTGACGCTGCTCGTAGACTGATTCGGCGATGCTGGCCGAGCTGCTGACGGCGGCAGGGGTGCTCGCAGGAACCTGGTCAAGCGGCCCACCGCTGCCCGTTCCCAGAACCGAGGTTGCAGGCGCAGCGGTTCGCGGAGATATCTACGTCGTCGGCGGATACCTCGCAAACGGTCAGTCGTCGTCGCGGGTCGACGTGTTCTCGCCGAGCAAGCGCACCTGGCGGCGCGGGCCGGACTTGCCGGTCGCCGTCAATCACGCAATGGCGGCTGCCTTTCGCGGTCGGCTGTACGTGGTCGGCGGCTACGGCGTCGCAGGAACGTTGCGCTCCACCTTTGTCCTGTCGGGAGAGCGCTGGCGCAGGCTCGCTCCGCTGCCGGCCCCTCGTGCTGCGGCCGGCATCGCCGTGGCGTCGGCGCGGCTGTACGTCGTCGGCGGCGTCAGCCGTCCCGGAACGTTGGCACGGGTCGCTTTCGCGTTCGACCTCCGGCGCTCGCGGTGGACGACGCTTCCCGGCCCTACTCCGCGGGAGCACCTCGCAGCGGCTGCACTTCGCGGCAGGGTCTACGCGGTGGCGGGGCGCCTGGGCGGCATCGACACGAACCAGACCATCGTTGAGTCGCTCACACCGGGTACGCGGAAGTGGGCTGCGGTCGCGCCGCTTCCGGAGGCGCGAGGAGGAACCGGCGCGACGGCTGCCGGCGGCCGGCTGATCTCGATCGGCGGCGAGGCTCCGGCGGGCACGATTGCGAGCGTCTTCGCCTACGCGCCGTCGACGCGAAGGTGGGAGCGGCTCGACGACCTCCCGACGCCGAGGCACGGGCTGGCAGTCGTGGGGATCGGCTCGCGCGTCTACGTCATCGCCGGCGGCCCGCGGCCCGGCCTGTTCGTGAGCGGCGCGAACGAGTCGCTCGACGTCCGGGACTAGCCGCCGGCGCCGAGGGCGGCGCTCACGACGGCGATGACCACACCGGCGAGCGTGACGGTCGCCAAAGCCTTGACGAAGCCGACCTCGAAGAACCGCCATCGCAGCCACGCGAGAACGAGCAACTCGAGGCCTACGACGGCGATCGCCGAGAGCAGCGCCGCCTCGTAGTGGGGGATCAGGAACGGGAGCGTGTGCAGGATCCCGCCGATGAACGTGCCGACGCCGGTGATCGTGCCGCGCACGACCGGGCTCCCGCGGCCCGTGAGCTCGCCCGTGTCCGATAGGCCCTCGGAGAACGCCATCGAGATTCCGGCGCCTATGGCCGTCGCGACGCCCGCGATGAACGCGTAGTGCGGCTTGTGCGTGACAATCGCGACCGAGAAGATCGGCGCGAGGGTCGAGAGCGAGCCGTCGATCAGACCGATCATCGCCGGCTGGACGCGCTGGAGAAGGAAGGCATGTTCCTCGGTCATCAAGTAGAGTGTACCAACCGCATCGCAAGCGAGTAGAGCATAAGGCAAACCTGACAATGAGGATCAGGGGAGCCTGACATGCGGCTGAAGCTGACGCTCGAGTACGACGGGACCGGGTTTCGGGGCTGGGCCGCACAGCCCGACCTGCGCACCGTCGAGGGCGTCGTGCGCCACGCGCTCGCCTCGACTTTTGCGCACTACGACGGTCTCGCAGTTGCCGGACGCACCGATACCGGCGTGCACGCTCTCGCGAATGTCGTGAGCGTCGACGTCGACGGCGGTGCGCCGCCTCACTCTGCGGCCGAGGCGCTGAACACGGCGCTGCCCGACGACGTCGCGGTGACGTCTGCGGAAGAGGTCGGCCACGAGTTCCATGCTCGCCAATCCGCGCAATCGCGCAGCTATCGCTATCGCATCTGGAGGCGCCGCCAGCCGTCTCCTTTCGAGGCCAAGCGGGCGTGGTGGTATCCGCGGCGACTGGACGAGGAGCGGCTCGCCGATGCGGCAGACCTCCTTCTCGGAGAGCACGACTTCCGCGCATTCACTCCGACGGAGACACAGCACACTGCCTTTCGCCGCAACGTGCTCGCCGCATCGTGGCATCGGCGCGGAGAGGCGCTCGAGTTCGAGATCACGGCAGACAGCTTCCTCCGCCACATGGTGCGCACACTGGTCGGAACGATGATCGAACTCCGGCCGGAGCAGATCGCGACGCTCCTGGAGGGACGCCCCAGGGCCGACGCCGGTTCCACGGCGCCGCCCTGGGGGTTGTACCTCGTCCGAGTCGTCTACTGAGCTGCTGCGAGCCGAAGCTTCGGTCGAACGGCGGCGAAGTACGCGATCGCAAATGCGATTCCGAGTCCCGGCGGAAGCAGGATCACGACGCCTGCGAGCGGGAGGAAGATCCAGAGGCCGCGGTTCTGGCCGGCGCGATCCCAGACGTCTTCGGACCATGACAGCACGTCGAAGATCGTCCAGGCAATCAACGCGACGGTGAGGGACACCAGCGAGAGGACGAACGTGAGCTCGCCCGGAGAGAGATCGAACATTTCGAGTACCTCCGATTGCGTTTCGGCCCATACACCGGAGCCTCCGGTCGGGTTCCATCGCGCGGCTACGATCGTCGCATGCGGTTCAACGTCGTTCTCTTCGACCTCGACGGCACGGTGATCGACTCCGGCGCGATCATCCTTGCGTCGATGCGACATGCCGCAAAGGAAGTGCTCGGCGCCGAGGTGCCGGACGAGGCGCTGATGGGGGCCGTCGGCGGCCCAGGGCTCGAAGCGCAGATGCGCGAGCTCGCGCCGGACCGCGTCGACGAGCTTGTGAGCGTCTACCGCGCGCACAACGAGCCGCTGCACGACGGCCTCGTCTGCTGTGCGGGCATCGACGATGTGCTCGTGCGGCTCGAGGATGAGGGCCGCCGGCTCGGAATCGTGACTGCCAAGCGACGCGCAACCGTCGAGCTCGCGTTCGCCCAGGTCCCGATCGCACACCTCTTCGAGACCATCGTCGGCGGCGACGAGACGAAACGGCACAAGCCCGATCCGGAACCGCTGCTGCTCGCGCTGGAGCGTTTGGACGCTTGTCCGGAAGATGCAGCGTACGTGGGTGATGCTCCGTTCGACGTCAAGGCGGCGAAGTCGGCAGGGCTCTTCTCCGTCGCGGTGACGTGGGGCGGGATCCACGCGCGCGAGCGGCTCGAGGCCGAAAAACCGGACGCGATCGTCGACACGCCCGAAGAGCTGTATGCCGTCCTCTAAGACGCGAGCGCCGGACGAGCGGGCGGCAGAGCTGCGCGAGCTCCTCGACTACCACCTCTACCGCTACCACGTGCTCGACGAGCCGGAGATCTCGGACGCCGAGTACGACCGCCTCTACGACGAGCTCGTTGCCCTCGAGGAAGCCGATCCGGATCTCGTCACGCCGGACTCGCCGACACAGCGCGTGGGCGCGCCTCCGTCGGAGAAGTTCCAGAAGGTCGAGCACCCGACGGCCATGGGCTCGCTCGAGAAGGTCACCACGGCCGAGGCCCTCGAAAAGTGGCACGACGACGTCTGTAAGCGGCTCGGCAGGAACTCGATCGCGTACGTGACGGAGCCGAAGATCGACGGGCTCTCGATCAACCTGATCTACGAGAACGGCACGTTCGTGCGTGGCACGACGCGCGGCGACGGACGGCGCGGGGAGGACGTGACCCCGAACCTGCGGACGATCAGAGCGATCTCGATGCGAATGCAGCTCACCGACGGGGAGACGCCGCCGCCGCTGCTCGAGGTGCGCGGGGAGGTCTATCTGCCGATCAGCGGGTTCAACGAGCTGAACGAGCGCCTGATCGGCGAAGGGAAGAAGCCGACACCGAACCCGCGGAACGCGGCTGCAGGGTCTCTGCGGCAAAAGGACTCGTCGATCACCGCTCGGCGTCCGCTGTCAATCTGGATCCACGGCCTCGGGCATCGGGACGGCCTCCTCGTCGACGGCCACTGGGAAGCACTGCAGTGGCTGCGCGCGCACGGATTCCGTACGAACCCGTACGCGGAGCGGCACGAGACGGTCGCATCCGTGGCCGAGGCGTGCCGCGCCTGGGAGAAGCGTCGGATCGAGCTCGACTACGAGATCGACGGGATCGTCATCAAGGTCGACTCGTTCGACCAGCAGCGACGTCTCGGCGCCCTGCACGAGCGGCCGCGCTGGGCTCGCGCCTACAAGTGGGCCCCGATGACGGCCCAGACGAAGCTGAACCAGATCCTGATCCGCGTCGGACGGACCGGCGCGCTCAACCCGTGGGCGATGCTCGAGCCCGTGGAGGTCGGGGGCGTGACGGTCTCGCGCGCGACGCTCCACAACGAGGAGGACATCAACCGCAAGGACATTCGCGAAGGCGACATTGTGATCGTCCAGCGTGCGGGTGACGTGATTCCGCAGATCGTCGGCCCGGCGGGCGACCACCAGCCGGGAACGAAGCGGTTCAGGATGCCGAAGAAGTGCCCGCTGTGCGGCGCGGACATCGTCAAGCCCGAGGGCGAGGCGATGCACCGCTGTCCGAACAAGGCATGTCCATCTCGAGGTCTCGAGTCGCTCATCAACTGGGTGCAAGCAGCGGCTGACATCGAGGGCGTCGGCGAGCAATCGATGCGCCGGCTCTGGGACCTCGGCCTCGTTCGGTCACTTCCGGATCTCTACCGCCTGACCAAAGAGCAGCTGATGGAGCTCGACGGCTACGGCGAGATCTCCGCGACGAACGCGGTCGAGTCGATCGAGGCCTCGAAGCAGGTGCCCTTCCACCGCGTGCTGTTCGGGCTCAACATCCCGGACGTCGGCTGGGTGACTGCGCAGAACCTCGCACGCCACTTCGAGAACGTCGACCGGTTGACGAACGCGAGTCAGGAGGAGATCGTCGAGGTCGAGGGGATCGGCCCGGAGCGTGCCGAGGCGATCGCCGAGTGGTTCGCCGACGACGCGAACCGTCAGCTCGTCGACGAGCTGCGCTCGCTCGGTCTGCGGTTCGAGATCGGCGACGAGCTGAAGCCCGTCGAGGGGCCGCTGACGGGCAAGACCTACGTGATCACGGGGACGCTCGAAGGCTTTACGCGCGACGACGCGGCGGCGGCCCTCGAGGCTCGAGGGGCGAAGGTGGTGAACTCCGTCTCCGGCAAGACGACCGGCCTGGTCGTCGGCGAAGAGCCGGGCAACTCGAAGCTCTCCAAGGCGCGGAAGCTGGAGGTGCCGCTGATCACCGAGCAGGACCTCGAGCAGCTGCTCCGCGACTGAGCCACCGCGCTACTGCGACGCCAGGACTTGCACAAAGCGGTCCTGCGCGCGGCGAGCCCACCAGTACGACACTGGATAGCCGTTCTGGACGACGGCGAACGCGTAGCGATCCGCGACGTAGCCGGACAGAGCCGACGCCTCACTCGTCGTTCCGGTCTTCGCCAGGACGCGTCCGCGCGTCGGCGCACGCCCGAGGCGTGAGCGCAGGGTCCCGTTCACGCCCGCGACCGGCAGCGCCGCTACAAGGTAAGGGCGGACGACCGGGTCGTCCCAGGCCGTCTGCAACAGGGCGCCGAGCGCGTTCGTCGTGAGCCGGTCGAGACGCGAGAGCCCCGAGCCGTCGACGATTCGCACGCCTGCAGTCGGGATCCCGGCCTCGGCAAGTGCCTGCATCACGACCGACGCGCCCGCGGCGCTCGTGCCCCGTCCGAGCTCGACCAGGCCGAGCTGCTTCAGCAGCATCTCGGCGGTGAAGTTGTCGCTCTCGCGATCCATGAAGCGGATCATCGTCGCGAGCGTCGGGGACGAGATCGAAGCGATGGGCTCGAGCCAGTCCGCGGCTCTGCCGAGCCGGGACGTGCCTGCGACCGAGATGCCGGCACCCCGCAGAGCGGTGCGGAAAGCGGTCGCCGCCGTGAGCGCCGGGTTCCGGGTAGTCCAGCTGCCCACGCGCGCGCGATCCACCACGAGCGCGGAGATCGGCGCCGACTCTGAGATGTAGAAACTCGGCTTCCAGCCGGCGACCGTTCGGCGCCCGTCGTAGGAGCTCTCATCGGCGACGACGCCTCCGGTGACGCGCCGAACGCCCGCCGCGCGCACCTGCAGAGCGAGCGCCCGCAGACCCGCCCGTGACAAGGTGGGATCGCCGTTCCCCTTCAACACGAGCGAGCCGGTCCACGTCGTGCCGCTCTGTGCGCCCTGTCCGAGCACTTCGGTCTGGATCCGGAACGTCGGCCCGAGCCGCGCGAGCGCCGCGTAGGTCAGCGGCAGCTTCTCGTTCGACGCGGGCGCGAGCGAGCGGGATCCGTTCTGGGCGAAGAGCAGCTCTCCGGTCGAGAGGTCGAGAGCCACCGCCGCCGAGCGCGCAGCAGGTACGTGTGGGACGATCAGGGCGCGGGCGAGCCGGCGCTGGAGCGGCGTCTGCTCCGTGGATCCCGCGGCGCCCGCAGTGGGCGCGGCGAGGGCGAGCAGAGCGAGGAGAGCGGCGAGGTGGCGACGCACGCGGGCTCCATTCTTCGAGAGACGTTCCTTCCGAGTCAAGACGATAGGCCCGGCATCGGCCGAAGATAGGCCGGGCGGCCCATGCATCCGGAGCGGTGAGCGTCGATACTGGTCCAGACCCGGGTGCCGCCGCGATTTACCCGTCCTCACGCCATGATCGACGACGCGATCCGCTGCCTGCTGCACGCTCCGCACTGCGGAGACAATGCTCCCAGCCTCGACGACATCGAGGACAAGCTGACCTCCGGCTACGCCCGAGCGCTCGAGCTCGATGCCGAGCGTCGACGGCTCGAACGGCGACTCGCCGAAACCGCGGCGAACATGGGCGAGCGATCAGAGCATTCGGACCTCGCCGAGCTCGGGCGGCTGCTCTCCGCAGCCGACGGCGATCTCGCCGAGCTCCGCGCGCTCCTCTCGTCGCTTCGTGCACGCGCGGACGAGGCACGGATGCGGGCTAACGTCGCGTAACGCTCAGACGATGCCGCTTCGGACTGCGTAGACCGCAGCCTGGATGCGGTTGTCGATCTGCAGCTTCATGAGGATGTTCGAGATGTGATTCTTGACCGTCTTCGGGCTGATGTGCAGCTCGGCCGCGATCATCGCGTTGTCCTTGCCGTTCGCGATCAGCTTGAGGACCTCGATCTCGCGCTCGGAAAGCTCCGCGCGGATCGTGCTCTCGATCTCCGGTTGCTTGTTGGAAGCGCGTACGCGCTGGAGGACCTTCGACGCGATCGTGGGCGAGATCAGCGACTCGCCGTTCGAGGCGGCGCGGATCCCGGCGATCAGGTCGTCGATCGACGAGTCCTTGAGCAGGTAGCCGCAAGCGCCGGCCAGGATGGCATCGATCACGTCGTTGTCCTGGTCCGAGATCGTGAGCATGACGACGCGGGTCAACGGGGCGACCGTCGAGATGTGACGTGTCGCTTCGACCCCGCCCATGCCGGGCATGTTCAGGTCCATCACGACCACGTCAGGGGCGACCTCGCGCACGATGTCGAGCGCCTCCTGCCCGGCCGCGGCCTCGCCGATGATCTGCACGCCCTCTTCTTCGAGGAGGTTGCGCAGACCGCTGCGGAAGAGATCGTGGTCGTCCACGATCACCACGCGAACATCGGTCAACGACCGCTGATCCGCTCTGACGGATTGACTCATACTCGATTCCCTTCCCGGCCCGAACCAGGAACTCTAATGAAGAGCGATCGTGACCGTGCGTCGGCCCCAGGCCAGCGCGTCCGCCATCGTCGGAAACCAGATGTCGATCACGTTGCCGCGGACGCCGCTGCCGGTGTCCGCAGCCACCCCTTCGCCGTAGCCCGGGATCGAGATTCTCGTGCCGAGCGGAATCACCGCTGGGTCGACGGCGACGACGCCGCGGCCGACGGGGAGCCCCGTGGACGTCTGGCCCGCCAGCGAGTAACCAGTGGCGGTCACGGTCAACATCCCCGGCGTAGCCGGAGTGGAGGCGGGCTCCGCCGCCGCGGGAGCGGCGGACCGCGTTTCGACCACGTGCGCCCGTTCGACGACTCGACGTGCACGCGCCTCGAGCCGTGCGATCTGGCGCTCGGTCAGCCGGCGCTGCCGTTCCAGCGAGGCGATGTACACGACACGCTGCGCGCGTGCCGCAGCGAGAGACTCCGCCGTGCGGCGGGCGCTGGACCCCAGCTCCTGAGCACGGCGGACGCGCTGCTCGAGGACGCGCCCAAGCCGTGCGAGCCGAGCCCGGCCGTTCTCGGCTTCGGCAGCCGCTCTGGCGCCCTGGTCTGCGCTCCGCTCGAGCTCCTCCAGGCGCGTCAACGCGTCGTCCAGCGAGCTGGCACCCAGCATTACGGCGATCGCGTCCGGCTCTCCCTCCTCGTAGAGCATGCGGAGGTGCGCGGCGAGACGCTCTTGCGACGTCAGCATGTTCCCGCGGACGATCGTCGCCTCGCGCTGAATGACCCTTTGCTCCCGCCGTAGAGCGTCGAAACGGTCGCGGAGGGACTGCAGCCTCGTGCGCGCTGCGCCGAGCTGCGACTCGAGCGCGTAGAGCCCGAGAAGGGCCTCGTGCGATCGGGCCGAGAGGCCGGCCGCGCGCCGCTGCAACTCGCCTGCGTTGTCCTTCGGCCCCGCACCGCGGGCTCCGGTCAGTGAGGCCAGCAGAACGCCGACGACAACCGACAGCCCGAGAGCGAGGCGGCTCTCGTGACGCCACCGCACAGCCGCGGGACTCTAGCAAGCGCCGACTTCGTGCGGTCCGTTCCAGGGAAGGTCTTCGAGTTTTACGCTCCGAAAGTGGTTGCAACCGTCCGGCTGCCTTGCTAGGGTGCCGCGCTTGTGACGTACCGGCCCCCTCCGGTGCGCCCGTCCAGGTTGCTGCTGCGGCTCACGCCCAGGAGTCGGAAGCGACAGGCGCAGGCATTCGTCGTTGCCATCGCCGCGACCTTGCTCTCGGTGGCGGCGTCGGCGTCCGCGGATCCCGGCAGCATCGCGGCGAAGCAGGCGCAGGCGCAGCAGGTGCTCGGGCAGATCTCGCAGATCGACCGGAATCTCGAGGGCGCGGTCGAGGCCTTCAACCTTGCCAACGTGAGGCTCCGCAAGATCGAGGGCGACCTCCGGGAGAACCGAAAGCAGCTCAACGTCGCGCAGTCGAACCTGACCGTCGCCCAGAAATCGCTGGCGAAGCGGCTGGTTGCCGCCTACACCTCGACGCAGGACAACTCTACGCTTTCGGTGCTCCTCGGCTCGACGAGCCTGGAAGACCTGCTGAACCGCGTCGAGGCCGTGAACTCGACCTCGCACCAGGACGCGAGCATTCTCCACCAGGTCACCGACTTCAAGGCCGCGGTGAAGCGCCATCGCCTCGAGCTCCGAGACGCACACGCTGCGCAGAAGCAGGTCGTCGCGGAAAAAGCGGCGCAGCGGCAGCACATCGAGTCTCAGCTTGCCGCGCGCCGGCAGCTACTCTCGTCGATTCGCGGCGAGATCGAGCGGATGAAGGCCGCAGAAGCTGCCGAGCAGCGTCGGCTTGCCGCCGCGGCGCGGGCGCGCGAAGCGGCCGCGCGGAGCACTGCTTCGAGCTCGTCCAGCTCGGGCTCGAGCGCCCCGACGCCTCAGCCGACCGTCGGCGTGGCCGCAGCGACGCCGGAAGGAACGACCGTGGCTCCGCCGAGCACGCACGGCGGCGTCGTCGGAGTTGCCATGCAGTATCTCGGCACCCCCTACCGCTGGGGCGGCGCGAGCCCATCGGGTTTCGACTGCTCGGGCTTCGTCATGTACGTCTTTGCCCAGATCGGCGTCTCGCTCCCGCACAGCACGTATGCGATGTACGCCATGGGCACGCCCGTCTCGCTCGGCCAACTGCAGCCGGGCGATCTCGTCTTCTTCAACGGGCTCGGTCACATGGGCATCTACATCGGGGGCGGGCAGTTCATCCACTCGCCCCACACCGGCGACGTGGTGAAGATCTCGTCGATGAGCGGGTACTACGCTTCCGCGTTCGTCGGCGCTCGGCGGATCTAACTCCGCACCGCACGTCGCAGCGACAGCCACAGGACCGTCGCCACCGCGAGCGGTAGCAACCACCAGGCCGGTACCGCTGTCGTTGCGAGGAGCGCGGTCAGGCCGAACCCGAGCAGCACTCCGGCGGCCACGCGCCAATCGTCCCCGACGATGAAGTCCCACCAGAACCGGGCGAACCGTTTCACGCCGGCACGAGCCTTCGCCTGCGGAGGGCGGCGACGAATCCGAACGAGAACACGGCGACGAACGCAAGCACTCCGGGCAACGACGCGTCGTCGCCGGGCCAGCTGACGCCGACGCCTTCTGCTCCCCAGAAGATTCCGAAGGTCGTCAGCATCACGCCGACTGCGAAAGCAAGCGTGTTCTCGGGAACGCGGCTGAGCGGTCCGCGAACGACGACGCCGGCGACGATCACGAGCAGCGCCGCGGCCGCCGCCCCGACCACCGCGAGGGGAATGCTCCCCTGTGCGCTCCCGAAGGTCAGAACGATGAACGCCACCTCGAGCCCTTCGAGCAAGACGCCTTTGAACGAGACCGTGAACGCGTACCAGTCGAGGCCGGCACGCTCCTCGCGCGACGCGCTGCGCGCGGCGTCCGCTTCGCGCGCGAAGACGGCGTCCTCGTCTCGGATCGCACGCCACCCGCTCGCGCGAAGGATCGCCTTGCGGAGCCACTGCAGCCCGAAGACGAGGAGCAAAGCACCGACGACGAGCCGAAGCGTCTCGATCGGGATCACGGTGAGGGCGGGGCCGAGCACGGCGACGATCGCCGCGAGTGCCAGGAGCGCGACGCCTGTGCCCACAAGCGTCGACCGCCATCCCCGCGTCACCCCCATCGCGAGGACGATCGTCAAGGCCTCGACCATCTCCACTGCACTCGCCAGGAACGACGAGAGGACGAGGAAGACGTCGGTCAGGAGTACAAGCTCTCGATCTCGGCCGCGAAGTGCTCCTCGCAGACGCGACGCTTGAGCTTGAGCGTAGGTGTGACCTCGCCCTCTTCGGCGCTGAAGTCGCGCGGGAGGATCACGAACCGCTTGATCTGCTCGAACCGCGAGAGATCTTCGTTCACCTCGTCGACGACCTGCTGCACCCGTTCCTGTGCGTGGTCCGCGGGCGCGTCTTCGCCGAGCGTGATCAACGCGGCCATGTAGGGCCGGCGGTCCCCGATGACGAGCGCCTGCGAGATGAGTGGGTGAGTCTTGAGGGCGTTCTCGAGGTTCTGCGGCGCGACGTTCTTGCCGCCGGCGGTGACGAGGATGTCCTTCTTCCGGTCGGTGACGGTCAGGAAGCCGTCGGCATCGATGTCGCCGACATCACCGGAGCGCAGCCAGCCGTCGCCGGGGAGCACTTGCGCGGTCGCCTCTGGGTCTTTGTAGTAGCCCTGGAAGATCGTGTCCGTTTTGATGAGGATCTCGCCGTCGTCCGCGATTCGGAGCTCGACGCCGGGCAGCACGGGCCCGACGGTTCCGAAGCGAAAGCGCGTCGGCCGGTTGACTGTCGCCGCAGTCGTGCACTCGGTGAGGCCGTAACCCTCGAGGACGAGGATGTCGAGCGTGTGGAAGAACTCGATGATCTCCTTCGCGAGCGGGGCGCCTCCGGAGACGCACACTCGGATCCGCCCGCCGAGGCGGTCCTTCACCTTCGAGTAGACGAGCCGGTCCGCGAGCCGATGCTTCGCCGCGAGAGCGCGGGGCAGCTCCCGACCGTCCTGGCGCAGCGCGCTCACTTCTCTTCCGACGCCGAGCGCCCAATCGATCAGTCGCCGCTTGACGCCTGCTTCCTCCGCGAACTTCGCCGTGACGCCGTCGTGAACCTTCTCGTAGACGCGCGGAACGCTCGGGAGGATCGTGGGCCGCACCTGGGGAAGCGCCTGGACGACCGCGTACGGATCGGGGCAGAACGCGAGGGTGTAGCCGACATGCGGGCTGAGCAGATGCATGAGGCGGCCGAAGTTGTGCGCCAGGGGCAGGTAGAGCAGCATCACGTCGTCCGTGACGGTGAAGTCCTCGACCTGCCGAGACTTGTCCGCCATTTCGTAGTAGTTCCGGTGGCTGATCATGCAGGCCTTCGGAGGGCCGGTCGTCCCGGACGTGTAGATGTACGTGAAGAGGTCGTCCTCGTGGATCGCGGCGGCGGCCTCGACGACCGCGGCCGGATGCTGCGCCGCGTGCCTTCGGCCGCGCGCTCGCAGCTCGTCGAGGTCGGCGAATGTGAGGACGTGGGCGAGCTGGACGCCGGCGACCTTGGCCCGTTGCTCTTCGTCTTCGCAGAGGACGCCGACCGCGTCCGAGTGTGCGAGCACGTACGCGCAGTCCTTCGGCGAGCTGTTCATGTAGATCGGCGCGCCTACCGCGCCGATCAGTCCGAGCGCGAAGTCGAAGAGCGCCCATTCGAGGCGCGTCGAGCCGAGGATCGCGAACGCGTCGCCTTTTCGGACGCCGAGCGCGAGCAGGCCGTGCGCCAGCTCGTCGACCGCAGTCGCAGCTTCTTCTCCTGAGACTTCGCGCCAGCGGTCGCCTTCGTCGACGAGATACGCCGGCCCGGACCAGCCGCGCGCAGTCGCGTCTTGCCAGAGGCGCGCGATCGTCCGCCGTGCCGCAGCGGGCTCGGCCTCGGAGTGGAGGGCTCGGGTCTCGGTCGCCACGCGACGGAAAGCTTAGTCCGGCGAGTGCGGTTCCCCGCACGCGAGGACGCCGGATTGCCGCTGCAAAGACGCGGGTTCTCCTCGCTTCCCCGAGCTCACGCACTCGCGCAGGCTCAGGACGTTACTTCTGCCAATCACCAAGGAGCTCAAATGATCCGCACCGGCCAAACTGTCGAGAACCCGCTCACCGGCGAGCGGCTCACCTTCCTCGAGACGTCGCGCGATACGAACGGCGAGTACGTCGTCGTCGAGACGCTGCTCCAGCCCGGCGCACGCGTCGCCGCCGCGCACGTCCATCCGTACCAGACCGAGTGCTTCGAGGTCATCGAGGGGACAGTCGGCATGAAGGTCGGGCGCAAGAAGATCGAGGCGCGGGCCGGCGAGGTCGTCACCGTCCACCCCGGTGTCGCCCACAAGTTCTCCAACGCGGGCGACGGTCCGGCCGCTTCCTCTGCAAGGTCAGCCCGGCGCTCGACTTCGAGCAGCTGATCGAGACGATGTTCGGTCTCGCCGCCGACGGCAAGACTTCGAAGAGCGGCATGCCGAGCTCGCTGCGGCTCGCGGTCATCGCCAAACACCATTTCGACGACGTCCGTCTCCCCGTCATCCCACACAGCCTGCAGCGCGCGGCGCTTGCCATGGGCGCGCCTCTCGGCAGGGCTCTCGGGTTCCGGCCCGTGTACGAGTCCGCTGGTGAGGCCGAGGCCGCCGTAGCCTGAGCAGGAAACCCCGCAAATGGCGGCGAATGGGGCCGGTCCCACTACACTCTCTGGGAGCGGCCCCATGCGCACCATCTGGAACGGATCAATCAGCTTCGGCCTAGTCAACATCCCGGTTGGCCTGGCTCTCGCTACGACTCCGAAGGCAAAGCAGTCGGACGTGAGCTTTCGCACGCTCCATCGCGAGTGCAAGACGCCGATTCGTCAGAAGCGCTGGTGCCCGACCCACGAGCGTGAGGTCGGCCCGGACGAGATCGTCAAGGGGTGGGAAGTGACGAAGGGAGAGTTCGTCGTCGTCGAAGACGCCGATCTCGAGGCGATCCAGCAGCACGACGATTCGCGCTCGATCGACATCACCCGCTTCGTCCCCCTCGACGAGGTGGATCCCGTCTACCTCGACCGCACGTACTTCCTGTCGCCCTCGTCGACGCCGGCCCAGCGACGTCCCTACGTGCTCCTGCTCGAGGCGATGAAGCAGGCGAGCATGGGCGCAATCGGCCGCTTCGTCCTCCGCGGTGCCGAATACTTCGCCTTCATTCGGCCGAAGGGCGAGGCACTCGTCCTCGAGACGCTCTTCCTCGCCGAGGACGTTCGTTCCCAGGCCGAGATCGACGAGGCCGTCGCCGGCACCGAGGTCAAGGACGCGGAGCTCGAGCTCGCACGTCAGGTCATGGACAGCCTCGTCGGCGATTTCGAGCCGGAAGAGCTGCACAGCCAGTACCGAAGCGACCTGCGGCAGATGCTCGAGGCGAAGCTCGACGGCCAGGAGATCACGAAGCCGGAGCCCGCACCCGAGACGCCGGTCGTGGACCTGATGGAAGCGCTCAAGCGCAGCGTCGCGGAAGCGCAGGATCGCAAGGCGACCGCTGCCTCCGGCTCGAGGAAGACGAAAGCCGCTGCGAAGAGCGGCTCTCGAGGCCGGCGTCAGCCGGCGCGCAAGTCGGCTTAGCCGGCCTTACCTACTCAGTGCTTCTGCAAAGCACCCAGCGCCTGGAGCTGCGCCTGGAACAAGGTCTTGTCGATCTTGCCCTGGTAGATGGGCACGCCTTCCTCGACGCAGACCCGGATGATCTCCTGGCGATCGATTCCCAGTTCCTTGGACAGCTCCTCGGGCGTGAGGTGGTTTGCCATCGACGCTCCTCTCCTTGACAACGAAAAACCCGCCGGCGCAACGCGCTCAGCGGGCTAGAACAAGCCTCCACATGTCTGTGCCGGATTCAACGGGCCGGCGCTCCCAAAGCACTCATCGCCTCACAGGATAATCGCCACCTGTGACGTACGCAAAGCTCGCGGGCCTCGAGGAGCGTTTCGCCGAGGTCAAGGGTGTCCGGATGCGCTATTTCGTCGGCGGCGAAGGGCCGCCGCTCGTGCTGATCCACGGCCTTGGCGGGGCGGCGGCGAACTGGACCGAGCTCGTCTCGCTCCTCGCTCCGAGACACCGTCTGCTCGTTCCCGACCTTCCCGGCCATGGGGGCTCATCAGCGCTGCCGGCGGTTTCGGGCCTCGAGCCGTATGCGGACCGCGTCGCCCTCGTCGCGGAGCGCGAGCGGATGCTGCCGGCGCCGGTCGTCGGCCATTCGCTCGGCGGCATGGTCGTGCTCCGGCTGGTCCTGCGCCGACCGGGCGCCGTGTCCGCCCTCGTCCTCGCCGGCGCCGCGGGTCTAAGCGTCGGAAACGTCTGGGGACGCGAGCTGCTCTCGATTTTCACCGTCGTTCGACCGGGGCGCCTCGCGGGGTACGGCCGGAGCTGGGTCGCCCGCTCGCGCATTCTCCGCCGGGTCGTCTTCGGCGTCGTCTCGGTGGCGGATCCGGCCTCGCTCACGAACGAGGCTGTCGAGGGCTTTCTGGCCGCTCACCTGCTGCACACCGACGTGGACGGCGCCTGGCAGGCACTCCGCGTGGACGATCCCCGTCAGGAGCTCGAAAACGTCGATTGCCCGGTACTGGTGTTGTGGGGAGCTGAGGACGCACAGCTTCCGCTCGACGACGCATTCGAGTACACGCGGCGGTTACGTGCCCGCCTCCGTGTCATCCCCGACTGCGGCCATCTGCTCATCGGCGAGCGCCCGGACGCCTGCGCTCACGCGATCGATGACTTTCTAGGCGACGGAGGCCTCGAACGGCACCACCTCCCCGGTTGAGGTCGACGCCGGCCAAAAGAATTCGACGCGTCTCGCGACCACCTCGACGCGGCTGCGCTTCTCGCCGTTGTCTTCCCAGGAGCTCGTTCTCAGCCGGCCCTCGACGGCGACCTTGCTTCCCTTGCCGAGGTGGTCGGCGCAGGCCTGAGCCTGGCGATCCCAGACCGAGATCCTGAAGAAGTCGGCCTCGTCGTCCTTGCCGCCGCGGTCGACGGCGAGCCGGAAGGTCGCCAGGCGCTTCTCGTCGCCGAAGTCACGTAGCTCTACATCTGTGGCCAGGTTGCCGACCAGCGTCACGACATTCATCTTCACTCCTCCGGTTGTCGATGAAGACAACGTAGCTGGAGAAGTGTGTATGGTCGGTGTCGAGAGTGGCTACCCTGTGTGCCGCCTCGGGGTGTGGCGCAGCCTGGTAGCGCGCTCCGTTCGGGTCGGAGAGGTCCCCAGTTCAAATCTGGGCACCCCGATTAGGCACGGGGGAAACCATGTTTCCCCCGTGGGCCCCTTCTTCGCGGATCGGCGACGCGGATGGTGGGTAGCGCTCCGGCGTGAGCGCGGTCAGGCCTCCGCGCGCGGGCGCTTGCGTGCCCTACATGGGTCTCACCGCCGCTCTCACTCCACGCTGCGGATCCGCGGGTCCGCGAGGCCCAGGGCGAACAGAAAGAGGGAGAACGCCATGGCTGCGGCGAGGAGCGTGTCTGGCGAGCCGAGGCCGGAGAGGACTGCCCACAGGCCCAGGCCGGCCGGGAGCAGGCCTAGTGAGCCGAACCAGTCCATGCTGATAACGCGCGAGAGCATGTGCTCCGGCACGCGCTGCATGACCATCGTGTCCCACAACGTGATGCCGAAGCCGATGCAGAAGCCGCGGCCGACCTGTGCGAGTGCCGCGCCCAACAACGAGGGTGAGAGGCCGAGCAGCATGCCCAGTGCTGCGTTGACCGCCAACAGGCCGTAGATCAGGACGCCGCGGCGTCGACTAGGCGCTGCTTGCGCCAGGACCACAGAGCCCAGCACCATGCCGACTCCCTGCAGTGTGAAGAGCAGGCCGTAGGCTCCGACGCCGCCGTTCCATTCCTGCCTGACGAGCTTCGGCAGAAGGACCTGCAAGGCCGCGAAGCCCGTCATCAGCACGAGCGTGAACGTGGCAATCGTCCGCCACAGCCAATGGACGTGCATGACGTACTCGAAGCCGGTCGTCAACTCGCGCCATAACCCTTCCGTCGGGGCCGGCTCGAATGCTCGAGGGCGTGCGGGAGCGAGGACGGCCGCCGAGATCGCAAACGAGGCGGCATCCACGGCGAAGATCGCACTCGAGCCCGCGGCGCCGTAGATCAGCCCAGCGAGTGCCGGCCCGACGACGAACGCGGCCTGTCTGGATACCCCGATCAACGCGTTCGCCGAGCCGAGAGTGGCTTCCTCGACGAGCAGCGGCAGGATGCCGCCGAACGCCGGCTGGAAAAGCCCACTGCCGAGCCCGTGCAACGCGACGAAGGCGATCAGCAACCCGAACTGCAGGTGGCCGGTGGCGTCGACGATCGCGAGGCCGGCAATCAGAACCGCGCGGGCGAGATCCGAACCGATGAGCAATAAGCGACGCGAATAACGATCGGCGAGCACGCCGCCGATCAAGAGCGTCGCCACGAGACCGAGGGCTTCGACCGCCAGCACGATCCCGAGGGAGCTCGCCTTCCCGGTCAGCGTGAATGCGCGCCAGCCAAGCGCGACGACGAACGCGGCGTCGCCGATCTGCGACACCGTCTGGCCGATCCAGAGGAGCCGGAAGTCGCGGTGACGGAGCGCCTCCAGGACGCGCAGTCGCGGCGGGGCGCTCACCGGAGCAAGGCTATTCTGGACTCATGCCGGAACGGATTCGTGTCGCGTGCGTGCAGATGACGAGTCGAGCCGACAAGGGGGCAAACCTTGAAACGGCCGAGCGGCTTGTCGGGCAAGCTGCGGCAACAGGCGCAGACGTCGTCGTCCTGCCCGAGAAGTGGAACGCGATCGGCGACGCGGCGCTCTACCACGCCGCGGCCGAGCCGCTCGAAGGCGGCGAGTCCGTTTCCGCCATGTCCCATTGGGCTCGCACCCACGGGATCACGCTCGTGGGCGGCTCGATCGTCGAGCGCCGCGAGGGCCGCGAGAAGGTCTCGAACACGAGCCTCGTGCTCGATCCCGAGGGCGAGGTCACGGCCGTCTACCGCAAAATCCATCTCTTCGACGTCGAGGTGGGCGGCGTTGTCTACCGGGAGTCGGAAGCAGAGGAACCGGGCGCGGATGCTGTCGTCGTCGAGGCCGAAGACTGGAGGCTCGGTTTGTCCGTCTGTTACGACGTTCGCTTCCCCGAGCTCTACAGAATCCTCGCGCTTTCGGGCGCAGAGCTCGTGACCGTCCCGGCGCACTTCACGACCCCGACGGGCAAGGACCACTGGCACGTTCTCCTTCGTGCGCGTGCGATCGAGAATCAGCTGTACGTCGCCGCGGCCGCGCAGGTCGGCGAGACGCTGCCAGGGAAGCCCGCGTACGGCCGCTCGCTGATCGCCGACCCGTGGGGCATCGTCATCGCACAGGCCACGGACGTCGAGACGGTCATCTCGGCGGAGCTCGACCGCGCACATCTCGAAGACATCCGCGTGAAACTGCCCTCGCTCGCCAACCGGCAGTCGAACGCGTACCGGTGGCCGACGCCGGTCTGACGCACGACGTCTGGCTCCAGCGCGTTCCGGAACTCGTCGACGAATGCGTCGGCGCGTGGGGATTGCGTCTCGGCGAGGAGTACCCCGCGGGCGCAGCAGGACACGCGGTGCGCGCCGGCCTCGCGGATGGGACGCCCGCGGTGCTGAAGCTCATCTTTCCCCACCGAGAGGCCGAGCACGAAGCGGAGGCGCTGCGCGTGTGGGAGGGCGACGGCGCCGTCCGGCTCCTTGCGTACGACGAGGGACGCTGGGCGATGCTGCTGGAGCGGTGCGAGCCGGGCACGCTCCTTGCCCGCGTCGAAGCGGAGAGTGCGCTCGATGTCTTCATCGAGCTCCTGCCGCGGCTGTGGAGAGATGTAGGCGCGCCGTTCGGGCCGCTTGCGGAGGAGGCGGCGTGGTGGATCGACTGCCTCCCCGGGGAGTGGGAGCGGGCCGGCAGGCCGTTCGACCGTCGCCTGGTCGATACGGCGATCCGGCTGCTGGACGATCTGTCTCGCTCGCAGGGAGAGCAGGTGCTGCTGCACCAGGATCTCCACGGCGACAACGTGCTCGCCGCGGAACGTGAGCCGTGGCTCGTGATCGATCCGAAGCCGCTCGTCGGAGAGCGCGAGTTCGGCATCGCGCCGATCGTCCGTGACGTCGAGCTCGGCCGTGGCCGCGGCGAGCTGCTACGGCGGTTCGACCGCCTGACAGCCGAGCTCGGCCTCGACCGCGAACGTGCACGGGGCTGGACGATCGGACAGACGATCGCGTGGTCTTTCGACACGAGCTACCTGCCGCAGCACGTCCAGCTCGTGGAGTGGCTGCTGGAATCGAGCCCATGACACGCGCCGTTCTCTTCGACGTCGACTTCACCTTGTGCCGGCCGGGGCCTGAGCTCTCGGCCGAGCGGTATGCACGCATAGCCGCTCGCCACGGCGTCACGCTCGACATCGCGCTGTACGACGATGCGCGTGAGGCAGCCGTTCTCAACCTCAAGAGGCATCCCGAGCTCCTGCACGACGAGTCGATCTGGCACCGCTTCACCGAGGAGATCTTCGTCCGCATGGGCGGCCCCGAGACGATCGCGAACGAATGCGCCACCGAGATCGAGGCTGCCTGGGGCGTGTCCGAGAACTTCGAGCTCTACGAGGATGTGCTCCCGGTCCTCGACGACTTGCGCCGGTCGCAGCTCGGGATCGCCGTGGTGTCGAACGGCATCCGCGACTTGACGGAGTTCGTCGCGCATCATCGGCTGCAGGTCGACGCAATCGTCGACTCTCGCTCCCATGGTCGTGTCAAGCCGCACCCGACGATCTTCCAATCGGCGCTCGAGCGCCTCGACGTCCGTGCCGCGGATGCCGTCATGGTCGGCGACTCGATCGAGGAGGACATCGAGGGCGCACGCGCTCTCGGGATGCGCGCGATCCTGATCGACCGCGAGGACCGGCATCCGGAGGTCGACGAGCGGCTCGCCGATCTGTACGGGCTCCCGGCCGCCCTCGGGCTCGCGCGACCTACCTAGTACCGGACTACGATTGCGGTGTGCCTGCGTGGGTCTTGTGGGCGATTGCTGCGGTTCTCTTGGCGGTCGGCGAGATCGTCACGCCGGGAATGTTCTTCCTGGGGCCTGTTGCTCTTGCGGCCGTCGCGTCGGGCCTCGTCGCGCTCCTGGGAGTGGGCGTGGTGGGACAGCTTCTCGTCTTCATCGGCGGGTCGATCGCATCACTGCTCGTGCTGCGGCCGATCGCACGGAGGCACCTGCACATGCCGGCGGCGCTGCGGACCGGGACGGCAGCGCTCGAGGGTAAGAAGGCGGTCGTGCTCCAGCGTGTCGACGCGAACGGGGGCCGCGTGCGCATCGGCGGCGAGGAGTGGTCGGCGAGGGCATACATGGATGACCAGGTTCTCGAGCCCGGAACACGTGTCGACGTCATCAAGATCGAGGGCGCGACTGCGCTCGTCCACGAGTAGGAAGGTGAAGAAATGACTGCTGGTTTGATCGTGCTGCTCGTTGTCGCGGCGCTGGTGCTGCTCACGCTTGCGAGGACGATCCGGATCGTCCCGCAGGCTCGAGCCGGCGTCGTGGAGCGCCTCGGCCGCTACTCGCGGACGCTGACGCCTGGCCTGACGCTCGTCGTCCCCTTCATAGACCGCATCCGCGACATGATCGACCTGCGGGAGCAGGTCGTCTCGTTCGATCCGCAACCCGTCATCACGGAGGACAATCTCGTCGTCAACATCGACACGGTGATCTATTTCCAGGTCACCGACGCGAAGGCGGCGACGTACGAGATTGCCAACTACATCCAGGGCATCGAGCAGCTGACCGTCACGACGCTGCGTAACGTGATCGGCGGCATGGAGCTCGAGGAAACCCTCACGTCGCGTGACCAGATCAACGGCCAGCTACGCGGTGTCCTCGACGAGGCGACCGGAAAGTGGGGGATTCGCGTCAACCGCGTCGAGCTGAAGGCGATCGATCCGCCGGGCACGATCAAGGACTCGATGGAGAAGCAGATGCGGGCCGAGCGCGACAAGCGCGCGGCCATCCTCAACGCCGAGGGCGTCAAGCAGTCGCAGATCCTCACGGCCGAGGGGGAGAGGCAGAGCTCCATCCTTCGCGCCGAGGGCCAGAAGCAGGCGGCCATCCTGCAGTCCGAGGGCCAGGCGAAGGCGATCGACACGGTCTTCCGCGCCATCCACGAGGGCGACGCCGACCCGAAGCTCCTTGCCTACCAGTACCTGCAGGTGCTGCCGCAGATAGCGCAAGGGGAGTCCAACAAGGTCTGGATCATCCCCAGCGAGGTCACGCAGGCACTCGGCCGGCTGACGGATGCGCTGCCCGGCGGCAACGACCGGAGCGAGAGCTAGCGGCCCTCCACGGAGGCGAGCTCGGTGCGCCACTGCTCGGTGTGCTCGCCGAGCGCAGGCGGTGGCGCTGACGGAGGCGGCTCGCCGAACCGCGCCGCTCCTTCGGCCAGCGTCCAGACCGGACCGGCCATGACGTCCTCTTCCTCGAAGAGCTCGAGCCACTCGTCGAGCGATCTTGATCGGAAGACAGCGGCAAGCTCGGCAGCGAGGGCCTCCTGGTCCTCGTCATAGTGGCGTTCGATCAAATCGGGGCGGCCGATGACTTCGCAGAGCCTGACCCAGAACTTGGACTCGACCGGCGTGATCGTCAGGTAACGGCCGTCGCCCGTCTTGTAGATGCCGTAGCAAGCGAGCCCACCGGTCAGGATCCGCTCCGACGTGCCTTGAAGGCGGTGCGCCGCGAAACGGTGCGCGTTGTGGGTCATCGACACGGTGAGGCGCGCTCCGCGGCCTGTTTGCTCCCGCTCCAGCAGCGCAGCGAGGATGTCGATTACCGCGTACAGCGAACCACCCGCGAGATCCGCGATCTGGACCGGCGGCAAAGTGGGTGCGGTTTCGGCGAGCAGGCCCGCCCAGCCGAGATAGTTCAGGTCGTGCCCTGGACGCTGGTCGTTCGCGCCGAAGCCGGTTACGGAGCAGTAGACGACGGAGGGAGGAACGTCGCCGGGCCCGATTCCGAGTCGCTCGGCGACACCCGGTCGGAAGCCCTCGAGCACGACGTCGGCGCGTCGGCAGAGGGCGCGCCCGAGTTCGGGGTCGCGTTCGAGATCCCACACGACGGATTCTTTGCCGGCGTTGATCGCGGCGTCCCAGCCCGGGGCGACGGTCCGGAGCGGGTCGCCCTCCGGCGGCTCGACGCGCACGACCCGCGCTGCCCGCTGGAGAAGCTCCCGACTGGCGAACGGGCCCGGCAGGTACCGCGTGAAGTCGACGACTAGCACGTCGCGCAGCACCACACTCCGAAGCTAACACTAGACTCGATGTTGTGGGCGACGTCGGTGCGTTGAACGCGGATCGCGAGGCTGCGCGGCTCTAGGAGTGACACAACTCACAGCAGCAGCAGCAAGAAGATCCGCTGATGTCACCCGAAGCCTGTTCTGGCTCCTCGGCCTCGGCGCCTTCGGGCTGGCGTTTTCCATCACGACGACGGCGGCCTACCTGCCGCCGATCCTGAATAAGTTCACCGAGTCGGGGACGCTGATCGGCCTCGTGCTCGGCGCCGAAGGAGTCTTCGCGCTCCTGCTGTCGCCGGTGATCGGGCCGTGGAGCGATACGTTCCACACTCCGCTCGGCCGGCGCCGTCCCTTCATGCTCGCCGCGCTCGGGCCGATGGGCTTCTGTCTCTTGCTGATGCCCTTCATGCCGACCCTCTGGACGACGACGCTGATCGTGCTCGCGTTCTTCTTTGCGTACTACGTCTACGAGCCGCCCTACCGGGGCCTGTATCCCGACCTCCTCCCGCCCTCGACATACGGCCGCGCGCAGGGGATCCAGCATGTGCTCCGCGGGATTGCGCTCGGGGCCGCGCTGGTCGGGGGCGGCTTCCTGCTAAAGGCGTGGCACGCCGCGCCGTTCGTGCTCGCGGCCTTCGTGACCACTGCGGCGTGCGCCGCGCCGATCGTCTGGGTGCGGGAGGACGGAGGGCACGGCCGGGTGTTCGAGGGCGTGCGAGCGTACTTCGTCCGCAGCTGGTCCGTCCTCAAGGAGGAAGCGGAGGTGCGGCGGTTCCTCTTCGCGAACGCTGCGTGGGAGGGAACGTTCGCCGCGGCGCGCACCTTCGTCGTCCTCTACGTCATCGACGGGTTGCACGAGACGAAGGCAATCTCGTCGGCGGTCCTCGGTGCGGTCGCGACCGGATACGTCATCGCTGCATTGATCGCCGGACGTCTAGGTGACAAGTTCGGAATCGCGCGGGTGATCTTCTTCGCGTCTTTTGTCTACGGCGGCGGCTACCTCGTCGCAGGATTCGCGACGTCGTGGCACAACTGGTACTTCGCCATGATCGTCCCCGTCGCCGTCGCCGGCGGCACGGTCATGACGCTCGCCTGGGGCTTGCTCTTCAAGCTCATGCCCCAGGAGCATCGCGGCGCGATCTCGGGCCTCGCCACGACGACCAAGGGTCTGGGACTGCTACTCGGCGCGCCGATCGCAGGAGCTGCCATCGACCTCGCGCGGCCGTACCTCGGCGCCACCGAGGGGTATCAGATCCTCTGGCCCGTGTGTGGGATCGGGATCCTCGCCGCCATTCCGCTCGTCTACCGTCTGATGCGCGTCGAGCCGATGGGTCGACCGGAGCCGACGCTCGGTTAGGCGCATGTCGCTTTGGGATGTCCTGGGCCCGTTCGAGGTCGTCGTCGACCAAGTGACGACCGAGCGGCGCTCGGTCGACGTCTCGACCCAGTTCACGCGCGTCACGACAACCGTCGTGCTGGGGGGCACCGGGGCCGAAGGTCGCGGCGAGGATGTCACCTACAACCAGGAGGATCACGAGTGGTTCCCCGACGTCGAGCCGGCCGGTGCCACGACCCTCGCCGAGTTGTCAGCAGCCCTCGACGACTTGCGGCTCTTCGCCGCCCCGCCGAAGATGGAAGCGTCTCTGCAGTACCGCCGCTGGGCCTTCGAGAGTGCCGCGCTCGACCTTGGGCTGCGCCAGGCCGGCCTCTCGCTCGGAGCGGCGCTCGATCGGGAGTACCGGCCCGTCCGCTTCGTCGTCTCGACTCGCGCGGACGCTTTCGAATGGTTGCGCCACGCGCCCGATCTCGAGCTCAAGCTCGATCCGGAGAACGACTGGGACAGGCCG